>JBBRHI010000106.1:0-8050 GCA_038222995.1 Bacteroidia bacterium
ATAATGCCAACTGAGAAATTTTTGCAGATACAAATAACATGGCCGATCCGTTTTTACAAGCTGCTACGCAAGCGCCGCAACCAATACAAGCTGCTGCTGCAAAAGAATCGTCGGCCGCCGTTTTAGGGATTAAAATATTATTAGCGTCTTTAGCGTTACCTGTATTTACAGATACATACCCGCCGCTTGCGATGATACGGTCAAATGCCCCTCTGTCTACCGCTAAATCCTTAATAACAGGAAAGGCAGTGCTGCGCCAAGGCTCTACGATAATGGTATCGTTATTTTTAAAAGAGCGCATGTGTAACTGGCAGGTTGTTACGGCATTTTTAGGGCCGTGCGGACGTCCGTTAATGTACATGCTGCACATACCGCATATTCCTTCGCGACAATCATGGTCAAAAGCAATGGCTTCTTTCCCGTCATGAATTAATTGTTCGTTTAATACATCAAACATTTCCAGGAATGACATATCTGTTGAAATCCCTTTTAGTTGGTGTGTTTCAAAGCTTCCTTTTGCCTTGCTGTTTTTTTGTCTCCACACTTTAAGTGTCAGATTCAATAATTCTCCGTTTCCTGATCCCATAGTATTAGTGATAAGTGGTTAGTGATAAGTGCTTGGTTGGGCCTTGACACAAATCATAAATTCATTATTTGCTTTTATTTTTTATCGCTGTCATTAAACTGTTTAACATTTTCGATTCTTCCGTTATTATTGTTCTGACTTTTAATAAGTCGTTATCGTTAATAAATCCAAGCCTTTGAGCTAAAATAAATCCTGAGAGAACTTCAGTTGCACTTCCAAATGCATGGCTTAATTGATGCAGAAAGGTAGCTGTTGATTTAACTGATCCTTCTGAAATATTAAGCGACATTGAATTTGATGCTCTTCTTAATTGTGAGGTTATTCCAAAAATCTCATCTTTCGGAAATTTACTTGTCATCTTGTAAACTTCAACAGAAATATCAATTGATTTTTGCCAAACTAATAGATCTTCGAAAGAATTTATTTTACTCATAACTAATCACTGAACTCTAATCACTTTTTAACTATTTATAAGAACGTTGTGCAATTTTAATATTCTCGTAAACTAATTCTTCTTTATTTAATTCCCAGTTGCTGATGCCTTTAAATTCCCAGGCAGCTACGTATGCAAAGTTTACGTCATCACGTTTTGCTTCACCTTCCTCTGTTTGGTGCTCTTCACGGAAGTGGCCTCCACAGCTTTCTTCGCGGTGCAAGGCATCTTTACACATTAATTCTCCTAACTCAATAAAGTCAGCCACACGCCCCGCTTTTTCCAAATCCGGATTAAATTCATTTGCTTCGCCTAATACACGAACGTCTCTCCAAAATTCTTCACGCAACGCTTGTATTTCAGCAATGGCTTCCGTTAAGCCTTGTTTGTTGCGGGCCATACCGCATTTATCCCACATAATTAACCCTAAACGCTTGTGGAAACTTTCCACCGATTTAGTTCCTTTTATCGTTAAGAATTTAGTGATCAATGCATTTTGTTCTGCTAATGCTTTGTCAAATTCAGGATGATTTGTTTTTAGTGTATCTATTGAATCGGCTTTACCTTTTTCAGCACTCATACGAGACACCTCATCCGATAAATAAACTCCTAATGTATAAGGAATTACAAAGTACCCGTCGGCTAAGCCCTGCATTAAAGCGGAAGCTCCTAAACGGTTGGCTCCGTGATCAGAGAAATTAGCTTCCCCTAACGCATATAAGCCCGGTACAGTGGTCATTAAATTATAATCAACCCATAAACCACCCATTGTGTAATGAACGGCCGGGTAAATACGCATTGGCACTTCGTAAGGATTTTCACCGGTAATCTGTGCATACATATCAAACAGGTTACCGTATTTCTCTTTTACTACTTCTTTACCCAATGCCATGATTTGTTCTTTGCTCGGGTTATGAATATTTTGTTTCGCCGCTTCTGTTTTTCCGTAACGCTCTGTGTTAGCGGCAAAATCAAGATACACCGCTTTTTTAGATGCTCCCACGCCGTAACCTGCATCGCAACGCTCTTTAGCGGCACGAGATGCCACATCACGAGGCACTAAGTTACCGAATGCGGGGTAACGTCTTTCTAAATAATAATCCCTTTCGTTTTCAGGAATATCTGTCGGCTTGCGGGTATCGTCTTTCTTTAACGGAACCCAAATACGACCATCGTTACGTAACGACTCCGACATTAAGGTTAATTTGGATTGATGATCGCCTGAAACAGGAATACAGGTAGGGTGAATTTGCGTGTAGCAAGGATTACCGAAGAATGCCCCTTTTTTGTGAGCTTTCCAAGCGGCCGTAACATTACTACCCATAGCATTAGTGGATAAGTAAAAAACGTTTCCGTATCCGCCGGTACATAATAATACCGCGTGCCCGAAATGTTTTTCCATTTCACCGGTAATTAAATTACGCGCAATAATACCGCGGGCAACGCCGTTAATGGTAACCACATCCAACATTTCGTGACGGGCGCACATTTCAACGGCTCCCATCCCAACCTGGCGCTGTAAAGCCGAGTAAGCACCTAATAATAATTGCTGCCCGGTTTGGCCCGCCGCATAAAACGTACGTTGTACCTGCGTGCCGCCGAATGAACGGTTACTTAATAAGCCGCCATATTCACGCGCTAAAGGCACGCCTTGTGCCACACATTGGTCAATAATACTTGACGATACTTCTGCAAGCCTGTAAACGTTAGCTTCACGTGCCCTGTAATCGCCTCCTTTAATGGTATCATAAAATAAACGGTACGTAGAGTCACCGTCGTTTTGATAGTTTTTAGCTGCATTAATACCCCCGTGTGCCGCAATAGAGTGTGCACGACGAGGCGAATCCTGGAAACAAAATACTTTTACTTTATACCCCATTTCGGCTAAGCTCGCCGCTGCCGAAGCGCCCGCTAAACCCGAGCCAACTACTAATACCTCTAAACTGCGTTTGTTGGCAGGGTTTACAAGATGAACTGTGGAACGGTATTTTGACCATTTCTGATCAATGGTTCCTTCAGGGATTTTTGAATTTAATTTTGGAGAACTTGCCATATTACTATAATTGGTGAGTTGTTGATGAATGAGTTGTTAAGTTATTTAATAACGCCTGCGTACATTAAGATTGGCATTAAAGCAAAAATAAAAGGGATAATGATAGAAAACCCAATACCGATGTTTTTAATAAGCGGCGTATATTTTTTATGATTTAACCCTAATGTTTGAAATGCCGATTGGAAGCCGTGTAATAAGTGATAGGCTAATGAGATCATTGCTAATGTATAAACCACCACTACCCAAAGCATGGTAAACGTTGTTTGCATAACTGCGTAAAGGTTTTCATGGCCGTTAGCATCTTCGCCGGGCAAGCCCGTGAAACGTGATTTTACCCAAAAGTGCGTTAAGTGAATGATTAAAAATATTAATAACAGCGTTCCTAATAAGCCCATAGAACGGCTGTACCACGATGAGTTAGCGTTTCCGTTAACCATTGTATAACCGATCGGGCGGGCCTTACGGTTCTCTAATGTCAGGATCAGAGCCTGGATGATATGGAGAATTAATCCTGCAAATAATACTAATTCACCCGCTCTGATAAGCCAGTTATGAGCCATAAAATCAGCTCCTGTATTAAATGTTAAGCCCCCGTCGTTAAAAAATATAAGGCTGTTGATGAAGCAGTGAACTACTAAGAAAGAAATAAGAAATAAGCCTGTAAGGGCCATAACTGTTTTTTTTCCGATCGATGATTTTAAGAAACCTTGACTCATAAGAGATGTGATGTTAATTTTTACTGGGCAAATGTATCATTGTGAAGCGTTTTAAACAATATTTTTTAACGCTTTTCTTAACTAAATAACAAGTTTAAGCTCAAATAGGTTTACTATCAGACTAAATTTAGCTTATTTGGAATTGTTCTAATTTAACTGGTTATAAAAAGGATTTACAATTTAAGTGATCATACATCCGTAATTACATCAAATCCTTTAAAACTACCGACTATAGCTAATCCCGTAACTGTTTTAGCGACTTGCTTATTTTTAATTTTTTCTGCTACTTGATTTAAGGTTGAACCCGAACCAACAGCATCGTCGATAAGCAAAACATGTTTAAAATTTCTATTATCTACAACAGCAAAAGTGTTTTTTGCATTTCTAATCCGCTCATTTATTTTTGATAGTGACTTTTGAGGGATTGGAATAATGCCGCTTATTTTTTGAATTTCGATATGGGGCAGGTTCAAATTTAATTTCTGTTGAATGAATTTCATTATTTGTACCTCTCTTCTTACTGTAGGCGGTACAAAAGCAACAGCATCTATTTTATGTTCAGAGATAAATGTTTTAATTTTTGTTTCAATTTCATTCATCATTATCTGCATAAGATATTTATTTTGCCCCTGTTTTGCATAATGCAGTAACGTGCCTAACCTAGTTTTACCGAAACGCTCAATGGCATAAAAATCTAAATAATATAATTTATCAAGCCAAATTTTTTCGTATTCTTTAGTATTAACTAACTTTTCTGTACCATCTATTAGCTTTGATTTAGTATAGTATGTCTCATATTTTTTTTTTGTGCTTATAAATTCTTTAATTGTTTTTTCGATAGGTAAATTACGCTGCGTGCACCAATAACTAAAAGCTTCTATTCCTTCGAGCAAATTTCCGGTATCAGTAACTATTAAGAAATTTTGGGTAAGAAAACTTAATTCTTCTTCAGAAATAGTGTTTAAAACCGGAATGGTTTTAAAATTATTATCTTTTGAAACTTTTCGGTAAATTGTTTTAGGTGGAGATCCAAGCTTAATAATATCCTTGCTTTCTAATAATTGTTTAATTGCTAAATGAACCATTTGCTTGGATACATTTAATCGTGATGCAATTTCGTTTACCGAAAGCTCGGTATAAGTATTTAATAACTCTTGTATATTTTGTTTAACTGTCATTTGATACTTTATTGTTTACTGTAAAGTATCAAATATAGAGTATTTTATTATACTTTACTATTTACAGTAAACTGTAAAGTGAAATAAACATAAGTTATTGCTAATTAGCTGGTTATACTTTTTAATTACCGATAAGTACGAAAGCGCCCCAATAATAAGGCTGAGGATAGCGCTTTTTAATTTCCAATTGTGCTTTTCTTAATGAGCTGCGCTTGGTATTTTGAGGATCGGTTTGCAGGTAGTTTTTATAAAATGCCGTCATTAACTCTTGTGTAGCATCATCATCTACTACCCATAAGCTCATAATAATTGATTTTGCCCCGGCTGTTAAAAAAGCCCTTTGCAACCCGTAAACACCCTGGCCGTTAACCAAATCGCCCAATCCTGTTTCGCAGGCCGAAAGCGTTACCAGGTCAGTATTTTGAAGGTTTAATAAAGAAGCTTCATAGGCCGTTAAAATGCCGTCTTCCTGTTGTAGCACCGTAGTATCTTTAGGGGCCGATGCTCCTGCCATAATTAACCCGGAACGTAATAACGGGTTTTGGCGTGATTGTTCTGTTGAAAACCCAAGCGTTTTTTCATCACCCGTATCTTCATCAGGTAAAAAGAAGCCATGAGTGGCAATATGTAAAATAGAAGGGCTATTCAACTTTTTAATCCGGTCTTCTGTGGCGTATTGACTCAAATATAAATCGGCTTGCCAGTTTTTTGTTTTCAATAAAGCGGTAATAGCTTCCGTTTCTTTTTTTGTTCCGGGCAGTTCAGGCAAGTCTGTAAATACTGCACGGGAAGCTACCGTCGAAGGGCTTGAGTTAGTACCGGATTTTAGATCGTAGTCAGGAAAACCGAACAATGAGGCGGTTTGTGAGCTCTTAACAGGCTCTTTTTTATTAAATATATCTTTTAAACTATTTACCTGTGTTATTTCGGTATTCTCTAAAAGGTATGATCTTGTTTTTGGATTATACAAAGTGTAAAGGTTTAACTTTTGATAAACACCATCAGCTGAAAAATAAATATTTGTAATACCGCTCGTGTATTTTTCAAATGCTTTATAAAAACGATGATAAGATAAAAGATCACGAAGTGTATCTTCTATACATTGTTTATACCGGTTTATAAATAAGGTATCAAAAAAAGCGCAGCTGTCTAACGTAATTAGCTTAGGGGCGGAATAATTTTTACCGACTAATAAAGCGGCGTAATTTATTTGAGGCTCACCGGTATCAAGGTATACGGCCGTTCTTATAATTTCAACCGCAAGGTCACTTTTAGTCAGCCTGTTTTTGATTTCCGTAAACGCATCAACTTTAGAAGTTGATTTTTTAAAAAGTGAGGAGGCTTCACTTAATTTCTTTTCAAGCGTATTTTTAACCGCCTCTTCTTGCTCAATGTCAATATTATGTTGTGCCAACTCTTTTAAAGAATATTTATAAAATTCCTGCAACCGGCTTTTTTGTTGCAGCCAGTTTGTAAACAAACGCGCAAGAGTGGTGTCATTACTTGCCGTTATTGCTTTGTTAATGTTCCTCGATTCGCTCAGCAGTAGCGATTTATCGAGCAACCGCACGTTTAAAAGCGTTTTAAAAAGGCTATCGTTTTTATAAAAAGGGTTCTGTTTAGTTAAACCGATTACAAAACTGTAAAAGGTTTCGAAACGGTTTGAAAGAATGTAATAAAAATCCGTTTTCTCTTCTTCGCTCATTGCTACAAAATTATCTTCCACTATTTTTTTATACCCGCTCATGGAGTTTAAGTAATACCGACCGGCTTCTTGGTTACTCTTTAACTTATCGTATACCGTAGCAATGCTAAACTGCATATCTATATACTCGAAATTTTGAATACCGAAATTAGCTTTAAAAATGGAAGCTGCTTGCGTAAAGGTGTTTATGGCTTCTCTATAATTTTTCATTTCGCATTCAATAGCTCCTTTTCCACTCAGGTACAAGCCATATTTATCCGTTTCCCTAGCGCCGCTTTTTTCCATAAGGCGCAGCGACTTTTCCTTATATTCAAGCGCTTTATTATAGTTTCTTTTTCTTGCATATAAAGCCGATAAATTACTCAGGCAGTTCGCATACCGTTGGTTATCTTCGCCCAGTTTATTTTTATAAATAACCTCACATTGCAACAATAGTATTTCAGCGTCATCAAAGTAATTGAATTGCATTTTTAATAGTGCCAAGTTGCTCAGTGAATTAGCATAATATTCATGCGTTTCACCGCTCGTATACAGCCTGATCTCTACAGCCCGTTCTACGCAGGAAACAGCAGCTTTATAATTGCCCATCATCCGGTACAGATCACCCAAATTATTTAAAGGATTTGCCATCTCTGCATTATTTTGGTAACCTGCTGCTTTATAATAGTCTATGCTCTTTAAAAAATATTTTTCTGCTTGCGAATAATTACTTTTTGCCTTATATAGCAAGGCCATGTTGTTTAGCAGCGATGCCAATTCTTCTTTAGCAATTTTACTGTAAGCATTCTCTAATTTAAAAGCATCCAGGTACAAAGGCTCCGCACCCTCATAATTGCCAATCATCCTGTAGCATTCGGCCACGTTATTAGTAAGTGTTGCTATAGTGGACGTGTCTGTAGAATTATATTGTTGAGTTGCATATAAGGCTTTTAAAAATAATGTAGAGGCTTCTTCATAATTTGCCTGCCCTTGTGCGATGCGTGCTTTATTATTAAGACAATTTAAATAATACGCATTGTTTTCCCCTTTAAGGGTTTTAAAATAATACAATAAGGCATCATTTAAAGGAGTTGCCGCCTCATAATCTCCCATATCTATTTTCATGTCGACATACTTTTTATAAAACAAAGTATACTCTTCGCTTGACTGTCCAAAAAATTTAGACATTAATGGCAACGATACCAAATAATACTGTTCTGCTCTTTCATAATACCCTGCAACACCGGATACATAGGCCAAATTATAGACATACATGCCGTAATCGAAACTTGTATCTGCTTTTACGGAGTATATTTTATTTACGGCCCTTGAATAACAATATATGGAGCTGTCGAAATTATTATGATTGAAATAGTAATTGCCCGATGAGTTTTCGATCT
>JBBRHI010000107.1:0-8015 GCA_038222995.1 Bacteroidia bacterium
GTAAATATTAATATCCTCTACATTAACTACATCGCCCATTCTTACTTCCGCACTGCTGGCTTCTGCACCTTCATTTACGCTGAAGAGTGCTATATGCGAGTGTTCATCAACAATACCCGGCGTTAAGTGCATCCCTTTAGCATCAATAATTTTAGCAAACGCTGTTGCGGGCACATCAATATTAGGAGCAATCCTTACAATTTTTCCTTCTGTAATATACACGTCATATTCTTTTAAAACGGAATCACCTTCATTTGTCCAAACAGTAGCATCCTTAATTAATATGGCATTGTAGCGGTTTTTGAACTTTTTCCATGTATCTTTTATAATACCTTCGCTTTCAGGCAAAGGCTCGCCGTAAGCTGCAAAAGGATAATATACTTTTCCGTATTCAGGAAGTTTTTTTGCAGATTCCTGTTTTTTTGCAGCAGTATCCGCAGAACTTATGTATGCCATATTAAATTGGGTACGATTACCGTCGGGGTATTCGGCCATTCCTGAAAAATAACGCTGAGGCTCATTGTAGCTGCCTGATAAACGTACTGTAGCCGTTGAATCATAAGGGTAGCTTACCGTAATGAGGTTGTTTAAAAAGGTATAATTTCCTTTGGCTTTAACGCTGTCAGTAAATGTGATGGATAAATTAGTCCCTTGTTTCTCTTTGGTTAAAACAACCTTGTAGTTAGCCGCACCAATGGTTAACTTGTAATTTCCCTCTAACTGCGGGGCGTTTAAATCTTCGTAGTAATACCGCAAACCGTTACTCCACGTTTCGTAAATAACGGCGTCTTCTTCAAAAACAGATTTAGAGCAAATAAAAAAATTAGCAAACATGCCGGGTTTTAAGCTTCCGAGTTTATCCTGTGCATTTATAAATGTTGCGGGTGCCGAGGTTAATGCTTTTATGGCTGTTTTCTCTGAAAGGCCATATTTTACAGCCTTACGCAGGTTTTTTAAAAAATCGGATTTAACTTTTAAGTCTGCAGTGGTAATGCAGAATTCAATATTGTTTTTTTCCATTAAGGCTAAATTAGCCGGTGCCATTTCCCAATGTTTTAAATCGGTTAAAGATACCTGCTCGGCATCAAAAGGGTCTTCCACATCTAAGGCTTCCGGAAAGTTTATGGGGATGATGTATTTCGAAAATGTATTTTGAATTTCGTACAATCGTTGGTATTCGTTGCCCCCGCCTTTTACAATATATTTTACTTTAAACTCGTCGCCAATGGTTTTTGCTCTCAGATCATTGTATTTATCGTTCCCTTCAAATACGGCGGGGAGTTCCTGCAGTTTATTAAAAGCATCCAGGTTAATATTATATTCCGTTTTAGCGGTGTTGTTTTTGTACCAGTCCGCATCATAATACGTTTGACGCAGCAGGGCTACAGCGCCCATTAACGATGAAGGATAATCCTGTGGGGAACTGCCTTTATTAAAGGAGAAAAATGCTGCTGCCCGATCTGTTATAATGCTTTCATTTTCTTTAGTATCGCACAAATTTACTAAAGCCCCCGACCCTCTTACAATACCGTCTTTATAATGTGTTAACACAGAGGCAAAACCCAGTTTACGTAATTCATCCGCTTTTTGCCGGTTATTTAAAAGTAATTTATAGGCATCTATATCACTTTTAATCGCCTGATTCCAGCCGTAAGCCCCTTTTTTAGAAGCATCAGCTTGATCAGCCCTTTTTGGTTCGGGCAAACCGTATTCGCTGTACAGATCAATAAACGCAGGGTAAATATGTTTTCCTTTTAAATCAACGGTCACTGCTTCTGTGGGCACATCTGCCTTTCCGGAAGCTTGCAGTATTTTCCCGTCTTTAAATACTAAAGTAGCGTTGCTAATTACAGTTTCTGCATCTATGTGCAAAGTACAGTTGGTAAAAGCATATAAAGTGTGTAAATTATTGGGAGCTCCGTTAACCGGGAAAGTCGTTTGTGCAAACGTGCCGGGAACATAAAAAGCTATCACATACAGGATCGATAATACGTTGCGCATAGTGTAATTTAAGAGTAACAAATATAACATTATACACCATTTATAAAAACACCGGTTAAACACTTTTAATTACGTATAAAATTGTTAATTTTGATTTGAATTTTTAATTTCCATCCATGGCAACAGGCATGTTACACAGCCACTACTTATTTGTAGTGCTATTTACTTTAATTTATTTGGTAAAAACCATTTTATTGCTGAGCGATAAAGACGAATTGCTGGAAAAATTCAAAAAGAAAACACGGATCCTTGAAATGATTGTAAGCTTCGGGTTCCTTGCTACCGGGATCTATTTAATGGTTAAGTTGCCGGTTATTCCTATGCTTTTAATCGTAAAAATTGCCATTGTGTTCTTATCGATCCCGTTAGCGGTTATCGGTTATAAAAAGAAGAACAAAGTGCTTGCTACATTGTCTTTTTTTCTGATCATTGCCGCTTTCGGCTTGGGAGAAAAAACAAAAAGTGCAAAGGCAGGCTCTAAAATCGCAACGGTTGACGGTAAGGCGATCTTTAAAGATAAATGTGTTTTATGCCACGGAGATAACGGTAAACTAGGCCTTAGCGGAGCAAAGGATCTTTCCATCACTCCGTTAAATCATGCAGGAATTATGGAAATGATTTCGAACGGAAAAAACTCCATGGCCGCCTATAAAGATGTATTAACTCCTGATCAAATTGATGCCGTTGCCTCCTATATTGAGTCAGATTTAAAGGGTAAATAATTTTCCGATAACTATTTATACTCATTCATAGCCTAATTTTGCTCATTTTAATTAGGCTATATGAGTAATTTTTGTACATTTAAATAGTTAACGAAAACTTTTCGAAATGATTAGACCACTACTATCCCTTTCGATTTTAACATTTACGGCTTCTTTTTTATCCGGGCAAAACGTTGGAATCGGCACAAACACTCCTTTATCTAAGCTACATGTAGCAGGAACTATAAGAAGCGACACTTTAATTGGTTCCGGCGTAAGAAATTTATTTGCGTCACCAAACGGCCGTATTTACGACAGCCTGGTAGTTCCTTCTACTTTAAACTGGCAGATAGCGGGTAACTCAAATATTACAGGCGTTAATTTTTTAGGAACAACCAACGCAAACGATGTTATTTTTAAAACAAATAATACGGAACGTGCACGAATTTTATCCGGCGGCTTTATAGGAATTAATACACCTGCACCTTCAGTGTTATTCAGCAACAGCTCTTTGCATGCCGGTGACCAATCCGGTTTGGGTACACAGGTAGCCATGGGTATGGATTGGAACGCCAATGCCATGGGTTATGCGGTAAGCGCTTATAATTCTGGCACTGTAACAGGAGCAAGCGGCGTGCTTATAAAAATAAATGATAACACAGCCAATACAAAAGCGCTTACAGTTAATGCAGGCGCCATTGTTGGAGGAACAGACCTGTTAACGGTATTAGGTAACGGGAACATAGGAGTTGGAACCAACGCGCCCGCTAACCGACTGGAAATAAAATCGGCTGCGCCAAACACTTCAGGCTTACGATTTACCAATTTAACATCCACGTCGCCAACAGTTACGGCAAACGGAAAAGCTTTATCGGTTGATGTTAACGGGGATGTGGTATTGATGCCTTCTGCGGCAGATGCCTGGCAGTTATTAGGAAATGCAGGCACAACAGCCGGCACCAATTTTTTAGGAACAACAGATGCACAGGACCTTGTATTTAAAACAAATAATTTAGAACGTATAAGAACATTGACAAGTAACGGAAATGTTGGAATTGGTAACCCTGCGCCAACAGCTCAATTAGATGTGTTGCTCACAAACAATACAACGGCTGCCTCTATTGCAAGGTTATCAAGGCAAGGAACCGGATCGTTAGGTTGGTTTAGTTTCTATTCCGGGGCTTCTGCCGGTGATTGGAACGGTATGACGCAGGCAGGCGATAAATCATTTATTTTTACAAACGATAATAACCCTGCTGTATCAGATAACTCGGGGTTAATGATAGCGCCATGGACCACCGTAGGTAACCCTGCCATAAACTCAGGCATTAAAATTATGGAAAACGGAAACGTTGGAATTAGTGTAGGTTCGCCAACCAAAAAACTGGAAATAACATCAGATGTAAATGCAGCTATTTATGGTACCCGTAATTTTAATGGTGTTTCCAACAGTGATGCCGGTTTTATCGGCGGGGTTGATGCATCCTATACAAATACAGGCGTCTATTTTGTACAAAAAGATAATACCAGCTTAGGAAGCTACGCCACTAATTTAATAAATGTGGTTTCTAACGGAGCTCCCAAAGTTGTGGTGAACGGTACAGGCAATATGCGAATCGGCAATCAATTTTACAATTCGCAAAGTGGCGGCGCGCCTACATCTCCCGATGTTACAAATGTAAAACTCGCTGTTATGGGAGGCTATTCTTCTTTCGGGAATTATAATACCGACCCGGCAATTCTTCCTTCCCCGCCCGACAGGTCATGGGTTGGTGGCGTAGGATCCTTAGTATTAGGTATGAATAGAATTTCAGGGACCAGCAATGTGGATTTTTGGAATGCAACGGATCCTGGCAACGGTGCCGCTGCTCTTACACCAACCGACAGGGGATTTAATTGGCGTAATTTTAATTTTGTTTCAGGAAGTGCGGTCGAAAATTCATTAATGACATTGAATGGCCTTGGAAACCTCACTATTTCAGGAACAAACTATTTCACCTCCGACAGGAGATTAAAAACAGATGTAAAAGGGTTTGAAAATTCAACACTTCAAAAAGTGATGCAGCTGAAACCAAGTACGTACTTAAAACACACATCGGGCTTTGATAACGCGGGTAATATTAGGATCAATCAAGGGGACCAACCGATCAATGATTTCGGGTTTATAGCCCAGGATGTTTATACTGTATTTCCTGAATTAGTGCATAAGCCCGTAAATGAAACTAAAGAACTATGGTCTGTTGATTACGCAAGATTGTCTGTAATACTTACAAAAGCAATGCAGGAGCAACAACAGGTTATTGAATCCCAGGAAGCAAGAATTCAGAAATTGGAGAACGCATTAAATGCGTTATTGGAAAAGAAATAATTTAGGTAGTAATTAAAAAACAGGGATATGAAAAATAGTTTAGTTATCATATTAATAGTGTCCGGCATTAAATTATTTTCACAAAATGTCGGCATCGGAACAAGCACTCCCTTATCAAAACTGCACGTAGCAGGCACAATTAGGAGCGATACGTTAATAGGGCCGGGCGTAAGAAGCCTTTTTGCCGCGCCAAACGGAAGAATTTATGACAGTCTTGTTATTCCGTCTACATTAAATTGGCAAATAACAGGTAACTCTAATATTACGGGCATTAATTTTTTAGGAACTACGAATGCGAACGATGTTATTTTTAAAACAAACAGTATAGAACGCGCCCGGATTTTATCTACCGGCAATGTCGGTATCGGCACATCCACTCCCGGCCAATTACTTCACGTTAACGGTAATGCCTTAGCTAATGAATTCTGGATCTTTTCGGGCGCCGGCGATCTTAAGATCCATAATGCCGGCACTGCCAATACCATGGTGTTTAATACTTCGGGGCTTGAGCGGATGCGTATTGATAATAACGGATTGGCAGGCATCAATACAACAACGCCAGGCTCAAGGTTAGAAGTGGGTGCTATAGGGGGAGACGGGATTGCCATAAAAGCAACTACCGGGACGGATGTGGGTGATCTCATGTTTTTTGATGCATCCGGTATTGAAAAAGGAAGAATATATACAAATCCGGCAGCGGCGCCGGGGCTTATCTTTTCAGGCAGCAGCACGCCTGCGGCACATGTATTTATTGATAACTTGGGAAATGTCGGCATAGGAAACTCGACACCGGCCAATAGAGTGCACATTACATCAACAACAGCAAATACTTCAGGGCTTCGGTTCACTAATTTAACATCCGCATCACCAACAGTTACCACGGCCATCGGTAAAGCCTTGTCGGTAGATGTAAACGGGGATGTAGTATTAATTCCTTCTTCGGGTAATGCCTGGTTATTGAACGGAAATGCGGGTACAACGGCAGGGACAAATTTTTTGGGTACAACAGATGCCCAGGACCTGGTGATTAAAACAAATAATACGGAAAAAGTTCGGGTGCTTACTACAGGTCAGGTAGGGATTGGTACACCGGCACCTAACGCTTCGGCCATTGTACAAATCGTATCTACCACACAGGGCGTTATGTTCCCGAGCATGACCACTGCTCAGCGCTTAGCGATTGCTTCTCCTGCCGTTGGGTTATTGTTATACGATGTAACCGCTAATATTTTAATGAGCTATAACGGAACACGCTGGCAGGAAGTAGGAGGAGACCCTATCGGTTCTATTGAAGCATTTCATAAAAGTATGCCCGCTACACCTACACTGCCATGGGGCTGGGTGGAGTGTAACGGCCAGGTACTTGCCGATGCAGAATCTCCTTATAACGGGCAAACTATGCCACTGTTAAATTCGAACGGCCAATTTTTAAGGGGCTCGGCAGTGAGTGGCGTAATGCAAACGGAAAGTGTAGGGCCGCATGCGCATACAGGCACAACTACTACCGATGGCAGCCATAACCATACGGGAAGCACCGGAAGCGTGAACTCAACAAACGGTAGGGTAGTGCCATGGGACGATAATTTAGCTTCTAATCAAATGGATGCAACAACTACAAGCCAGTTAAATAATACGCCTCCGGGCGGCGGCGGATTTCCTTGGGGCGGTTTCGGAACAGTAGGAAATTTTATTACAACAATCGATCAGTTGGATCATACGCATGCTATCAGTACAGACGGGAGCCATAATCATACTTTTACAACAAATACAAATACGGGTACAGAAACACGGCCGGCAAATATGAGCGTGGTTTGGATCATAAGAGTTAAATAAGTTGACGAATTAGAAATTAAGCGTACATGAAAAAATTGGGACTCTATACATATAAATTTGCCTTGTTGCTTTTTTTAATAACAGCAATTCAGGTATCGTATGCACAAAACGAATTTTACAATAACGGAAGCGGCATTACAGTTCAATCCGGCGCATTCATATCGGTGCAAGGAGAATTAGTTAACACAAATGCCGGCGCTAACATAGGGCTTATTAATAACTCAGGCTTAATTTCGTTATCAGGGAACTGGACAAATAATTCTACCTCAGGCGCATTGGCGCCTACTACAGGCTCAGTAGAGCTAACCGGCGGAAACGAATCGATAAACGGTAGCCAGCCAACCCGTTTTAATAATTTAACGTTGTTGGGAAGCGGAGTAAAAACATTAAACGTAAACACCTTTGTAAGTGGTGCTACAGGTGTATTGGCAGTAATGACCAGGCCGTTAGACCTTAACAGTAATACATTATTTGTGACGAATCCATTGCCCGGTGCTATTACCCGAACAACAGGCTATATCATCAGCGAAACTCCTGCAACACCCGGTTACGGCATTATTCAGTGGAACATTGGTAACAGCGGATCGGGCAGTTATATTTATCCTTTTGGTACATTGTCTGCTGCTTTTATTCCGTTAACGTTAAACATTACGGCTCCCGGCGCGCAATCTACTACAGGGGCTATCAGTGTATCTACATATCCAACGGTAACCACACCCGCATTAAATAACAGGCCTTTGCCTACCGGTGTAGCCGATCTTAAAAATAATTGCGGTACAGAGCACGCCACAAAAATGCTCGATCGTTTTTGGGTAATTAATACAAGTAATTATAATACAAACCCTGTTGCCAATAAACAATTTACCTATATGGATCCTGAATGGGATTTAACGGGTGGCAGTACAAACGCTATCGTGGAAACTGATTTGCAGGCATGGTATTACAATGCCGGTTGGACGCATTTGGCAAGTACTAATAACAGCGCAACTAATAATGAAACCATTAACGGGAATTCGAATTACGGAGTATTTACTTTGGGCGATTATAAAAAACTTGATCTGCAGTTGTTGGATGTAGACAGTGTAGTATGTTTCGGACAAAGCAACGGTGTT
>JBBRHI010000108.1:0-8005 GCA_038222995.1 Bacteroidia bacterium
TAGCCAATATAACGTGAGAGGTGCGGTGTTCAATAATCGTATCAGAAATAAGTTTTTTAATAAGAACGGAAGTAACCAGGCCGTTAGTATAATTAACATCAATCAACTTCGATTCAAAATAAAATTCGCCGCCATGATTTAAAATAGTTTCCCGCATATTGGAAATTATTTTCGGCAATTTATTAGTGCCTATATGCGGATGCGCATCTACCAGGATTACTTCTTCTGCGCCATGGTACACAAAGGTTTTAAGGATGTGTTCTATATCGCCTCTTTTACTTGATCGCGTGTAAAGCTTACCGTCACTATATGTTCCTGCACCTCCTTCGCCAAAACAATAATTACTTTCAGGGTTTACAAGGTGCTCTTTATTAATGGCCGCTAAATCCCTTCGCCTCGCTTGTACATCTTTTCCTCTTTCAAAAATAACCGGTTTAATTCCCAGCTCCAAACAACGCAAGGCAGCGAACAGGCCCGCAGGGCCGGCACCAATAATAGTAATGGTATGTTTCGCTTCAGCTACATTTTTGTAATCGATCTCAATGATTTCATCCCCAAAAGCTTCATTGATCCAAACAGCCAGTTTTAAATTTATTTTAATAGTCCTCGACCGTGCGTCTACACTGCGCCTTAAAGGCTTAATAAAAAAAGTGTCCGAAGCGTTTAATGATAAATGTTGGGCTACTTCCAGCTTGAGTAATTGCTCGTTATAAGCAATATGAGGCGCCAGCACCAGGTTTAATTCTTTTTTCATTTGGAAGATTTTTATTCTCCGGTTAATTATGTTAGCAATTAGCCCTCAAAGGTGATCGAAAAAATAATCATTTGAGAATTTACTTTTTCTACACTCTTGGTAAAAATATTATTAAGCGGCTGTATTAAATTTTTGGTGCCTTTTAATATTTTTAATTCAAGACCCAGTTTAAAATATTCTAAATAAAAATCGACACCGGCGCCTGCGCTGTAAAAGTAATCGTTGCGCTGTATCTGCACGGCATCGTTCAACTCGTTGGTGCCGCCTACTTTAGCGCCTTTCTTTTTTGAAACTAAATCAAACGCAAACCCGCCGCCGCCAAGCACATAAGCACTAAAATTATCGAGGCGTTTTGATTGAAGTTTAAGCTCAATAGGGAAAAGGAGAAAAGTAGATTCCACTGTTTTTGTGAAAAGTTTAGTGCTGTCCCTGTTTCCGTTTTGCAGCGTATAATCTAAATTACGTGAAGCAAAGCTGATGTTAGGGGTAAAGCGTACCCTTAAATAATCATGTAAACGTATATCGGAAATAATGCCCAGCGCAAAACCGGGATTAGACTTTGCGTAAACTGTTTTCATGCCGTAAGTAACGCCTGAAATAACAGTGTCGGGAAACGAAGAATTTTTAACCGTATTTATACGAAAATCGGTTTTATTATAAGCCAATGAAAATCCGAAATGTATTTTGTTCTTATAAAATTTCGGTAAATGTACCCCGCTCTCTTCTCTATGCTGACTGTAGGCGCCTAGGGAGGTAAGACATACTAAAAGGATATATAGGCTGTTTTTCAATGAATAATAAACGCAGTTTTATGCTTTTTAGTATGTTACACAACAGGTGTTTGGTTTGACGTATTTTCAGGCTTTATGGTTGAATTATGTATTTTATTTCTAAAAAAACGTTTTTGTGAAATTAGTATAATCCCAACGCCTATCGAAATGGCCATGTCGGCAATATTAAAGATGGCACTGAAAAATTCAAAATATTCACCGCCCCATATGGGTAACCAATCCGGGAAACGACCCTGGTAAATAGGAAAGTAAAACATATCTACCACATGCCCTTGTAAAAAGCCCGTATATCCTTGCGTAGTAAAATGAGCAATGCCCGCGTAAGGCTCCCAATCTCCCGCTGCGGGGTTAAAAACAGATCCCTTGTCGAATATCAGTCCATAGAAAGCACTGTCTAATATATTTCCTAAAGCACCTGCAAGGATAAGAGAAACACAAATAATAAATCCCTTATGCTCACCGTCGGTGACAATTTTTTTAACGTAAAATGCCCCGGCTATAACTGCCAGTACACGAAATAAACTTAAGGCCATTTTCCCGTAACTGCCTCCAAACTCTAAGCCGAAAGCCATTCCCGGGTTTTCAGTAAATGTGATCCTCGACCAATCGCCGAATATTCTGCAAACCTCACCAATAGGGTAGTTCGCTTTAATATATAACTTTATACATTGGTCAATGAAGAGGACTGCAAAAACAGTAAGGAGCGGGAGTTTATATTTTTTAAGCATAGAGCCTGTAAAAATGCAAAAAGGTTATCTTACAAAGATAACCTTTTTGCCCATTTGAGATATTAAAATTAGAGTAAAGCAGCCAGATTATTAAGTAATTGTGTTTTAGACACCTGATTAAGAGTGGGCAGGTTTATGATCATATCTTGGACCATAGTAACCTGTTGGGAGGCGTAAAAATAATTGGTGCCGTCAAAGCCTATAGCCCCGATAGTATAATTTTCACCTACAGGAATTGAATTCGTGTATGATTGAAAAATTTGAGGTGCAGAATGGTTTGAAGTAAATTTGGCGAGAACCGTTTGTCCTGTCATAGAAATAAATACCATTGTATTTGTATCATTAAAAGAACCTGAAATATTTGCCGTACAAGTGGTTTTGGCAGCATTTGACGTGTAGAAATAATCACAGTTAGTCCAATGAACCGAATCAATCCCGGGAATACTATATCCGTACATTGTAGTGTTAATCGCCGTGCCTACGCCCCCAACTAAAACGTTTGTATTAATTACAGGTTGCCAGTTTAATATATTACCGGCGAGATTAGCAGAATTACCCGCTGTAAATAAACCCATTTGAGTATTTACTGTATTTGTCGGCACCACTACATATATTTGATGATTGGGATTCTTTCTGAGATTATTATTGCCTTGCTTTGCATTTAAATATAATTCACCGCCCGAAACTAACAGTTGCCCGTTTGAAACCGGAAATGCATTATTTAAGATCATATCTTTTTTCGATAATATATCTTTTGTTTCAATTGTAATTATTCCTGTCGCAACTCTGTTATTTGGATCAAGAAAGCAACTGTCACCAATATACAGCTTTGTTCCGTTATTACACGTATAGCCTGTATAACCGGCGTTGTCGGAAAGATCTACAGTAAACGTTTCAAGCGGAGTCGCTAAATTATTAAAAATTGACAGTAAGTTTGAATTATCAAATGTGGACTGGGTGATTGTTGGTTGTTCAATAACAGGATCAGGTGTTTTATGTTTTTTGCAGGAAGCGAAAAAAAGAAAGCCGTGTAGCACAAATACAAGGTGTTTTGATGTTGTTTCCATAATTATTTAATTTATAAGATTAAGATACGTATTGGTAAAGTGGTATAGTTTGCTTGTATAAAATTACTGTATCATTTTTAATTGACCTGTATCAGTTATACATTAAAAGGCAGCAGATACCGGGTAAAATGCAGCACTTATCTGATATCAAAAATAGGGCACAAAAAAAGGGCTGTTAAAAAGCCCTTTTAATTTTAAAATATGATATAATTATTGGTTTAATTTAGCATCAATGCCTAAAGTAGCGTGTGGCACAGAGCGTAAACGTTCCTTAGGGATTAATTTTCCGGTAACACGGCAAATACCGTACGTTTTATTTTCAATACGCATTAAAGCGTTCTTTAAATTCACTATGTATTTTTCCTGGCGTATTGCTAATTGAGCTGTTTCTTCTTTGGAAAGAACATCAGACCCGTCTTCCAATAATTTAAAAGAAGGAGATGTATCGTCTGTTCCATGGTTATCAGCGTTAGATAATGTTTGTTTCAGCAGATCAAAATCGGTTTGTGCTTCTTTTAATTTATCAATGATCAATTCTTTAAACTCTGTTAATTCCTTATCAGAATAGCGGGTTCTGTCATCTTTTGTATTAATAAAAGGCTTTGGCTGTGCCGCCTGTGGCTTTTTAATTAATGGTTTTGTAATATCAATATGTAGCGGTCGGTTACGGATGTAAGATTCAGATCCTGTTGAGCGCCCTTCATTTTTCTTTCTGCGGCCACGACCGCGTTTTTCAGGAATTTCATCATCATCATCATCATCAATGGGAATTCCGCCGCCTTCTAAATCCAATACAGGTGCTTCATCCAAATCAACTACCGCATCATCATCGTCTTCCGGTTTTTCATAATCATCTTTTACATCTACATCAGAGTCATCTTCTTCTTCGGCCTCAACATCATCCTCTTCATCATCATCGCCTTTCTTCCCTTTTTTAGCAGGCTTACCTGCTTTTTTTGAGGAAGCAGACGATTTTTTTGCAATGGCATCAATCGGCTTACCTGCTTTTGTATCTTTTACAAGTTCTTTAGCCGGTTTTTTTGCTTCTACTTTTTTTACAGGTTTCGCTACAGCTTTAGGGGCCGGCTTCGCCATTTTTTTCTCAACTTTTTTAGGAGTAGGAGCTGTTTTTTTTGTAGCAGTTTTAGGTGCTGCTTTTTTTACGGAGGCTTTAGTCACTGGTTTTGGGGCTGGTTTTTTAACAGCAGCTTTTTTAGCTGCCGGTTTCGGCGCGGGTTTAATTGCTTTTTTTACCGCTTTTGGAGCAGGTTTTACTACTTTTTTCGGAGCAGGTTTAGTTGCTTTTTTCGGAGCAGGCTTGCTTACTTTTGTAGCGGGCTTAGCAGCTGCTTTTTTAGGAGTAGGTTTACTTGCTTTTTTTGCAGGCTTTACAATTTTCTTTGCCATATACTTTTAATTAAAATTAATTTAATTTTTCAATTGAAATTAGTGTAGATACAAGGTCGTCTACTTCAACTGTATTTGCTGTGGTGAGGGTCAAATGTTGTACCACCTGCAAATCATCTGTCAAAGTTTCGGCGCAAATATAGTTCAAATTATTCTGAATGGCGGCATCCAACGCATCATTTTGTTGAATTTTCACTAAAATCTTATCTGTTACGTCTAAGCCGCTCTCTTTACGCATGTTTTGGATCCGGTTTACCAATTCCCTCGCTAAACCTTCATCTTTTAAACTGTTGGAAATGGTAATGTCCAAAGCAACAGTGATTTGCCCGCTGTTAGCCACTTTCCAGCCCGGAATATCAACCGGGATGATCTCTACATCTTCCTGTTCAAGTATAATTTCATCTCCTTCCACATTCATTTTAAACAGGCCGGTTTTTTCAATTTCACTTATGATAAGGGCAACGTGATCATTAGCATAAGCCTGAACGGTTTTCATATGTTTGCCGCATTTTTTCCCCAATGTTTTAAAATTAAGCTTCAGGTTTTTTACAATGTGCGCTTCCTCTTCAGTTACAAATTCAAGTTCTTTTACATTTACTTCGGCCAGTATAATATCTTTTACGGCTTCAATATTTTGTCGGTATTCATTATCTAAAATCGGGATACGTATTTTTTGCAGTGGCTGACGAACGATCAGCTTTTCTTTTTTACGGATCGAAAGAATCATGGAAGAGATTTTCTGTGCCATTTCCATACGCTTTTCTTGAGCAGTATCTATAAGACTTTCATTCGCTTTCGGGAAAGTTGTTAAGTGAACCGAATCAATTTCTCCTGTAGCATCGTTTAAATTCTGATATAGCCAATCTGCAAAAAATGGAGCTATAGGGCTCATTAATTGCGATAAGGTATTTAAACATTCAAACAACGTTTCGTAAGCTGCTTTCTTGTCCTCACTCATTTCGCCTTTCCAAAAGCGGCGGCGCGACAGGCGAATGTACCAGTTGCTTAAATGCTCATCCACAAATTCTTCAATATCGCGCGCTGCTTTATGAGGTTCAAAATTTTCGTATTGTTCCGTTACATCTTTTATCAACGAATTTAATTTAGATAATATCCAACGGTCTAATTCTGAACGCTTACTAACGGTTACGGTATTACTGCTGTCTACCGTAAAGCTGTCAACATTAGCGTATAAAGCAAAAAAGCCGTAAGTATTGTAAAGCGTCCCGAATAGTTTACGCTGCACTTCACCAATACCTTCCGTATCAAATTTTAAATTATCCCATGGTGCCGCGTTTGCAATCATGTACCAGCGTGTAGCGTCAGCACCGTATTTCTCAATGGTTTCAAACGGATCAACGGCATTACCTAAACGCTTACTCATTTTATTTCCGTTCTTATCCAACACTAATCCGTTAGATACTACATTTTTGTAAGCAACCGAATCAAAACAAAGCGCAGCAATTACATGCAGGGTATAAAACCATCCGCGTGTTTGGTCAACACCTTCCGCAATAAAATCGGCCGGGTAATATTTTTTCTGATCAATGAGTTCTTTGTTCTCAAAAGGATAATGTACCTGAGCGTAAGGCATAGAGCCCGAGTCGAACCATACATCCATTAAATCAGGTTCACGGAATAATTTTTTACCGTTCTTTTCTAAATAAATAGAATCGGCATAAGGCTTATGCAGATCGAACGTGTCATAATTTTCTTTACTGAAATTTCCCGGAACAAATTTCCCTAAAGGATTATCAGTCATCATGCCTTTAGAAACCGCGTTGTCAATTTCTGTTTTTAATTCTTCCGCGC
Organism: Bacteroidia bacterium; assembly: GCA_038222995.1. Lineage (GTDB taxonomy): Bacteria > Bacteroidota > Bacteroidia > B-17B0 > Aurantibacillaceae > UBA4416. The sequence continues at coordinate 6,560 of JBBRHI010000108.1, forward strand.
TGCCAATCACAATTTGTTCCAAGCCGTCTTCACTGGTCCAGATAGGAATAGGAATACCCCAAAAGCGTGAACGGGAAAGGTTCCAGTCTAACGCATTTTCCAGCCAGTTACCAAAGCGCCCGGTGCCCGTCGATTCAGGCTTCCAATTAATCTGTTTATTTAATTCAACCAATTTTGATCTATTGTCAGCGACCTTCACAAACCAACTGTCCATTGGGTAATACAATACAGGCTTATCTGTTCTCCAGCAATGTGGGTAACTATGCTCGTAGGTTTCTTTTTTAAAGAGTTTTCCTTCTTCCTGTAATTTTAAAACAATGCGTTCATCAACACTTAGGTAAGCTTTCAGTTCTTTTATTTTCCCGGTTGATTCTAAAATTTGTTTTTGTTTTTCAAATTCTGCTTGTTTTTCAGCATCTGTGTGGTAAGCTTCTTTTACGTATTCTTCACCGTATAAAAATATTCCGTCTTTTATTTCAGGAACAAAGCGGCCTCGTTTATCAACTAAGGTTAAGGAGGCAATGCCGTTTTGTTTGGCCACTCTAAAATCGTCTGCACCAAAGCTCGGGGCAATGTGTACTATGCCCGTGCCATCGGTGGTAGTTACGAAATCACCGGTAATTACTTTAAAAGCGTCGCCTTCCGGTTTTACAAACGGTAAGAGTTGTTCGTAGCGTATTCCCGCTAAACCTTCACCTTTGCAATGCCCAACGATTTTAAACGGAATATTTTTATCTCCGGGTTTATAATCTTCAAATTTTAGATCAGTATGCTTTTCGGAAAAATATTTATTAAGCAGTTCTTTTGCTAATATAACGGTTTGCGGGTGACCACTGAATGGATTAAAGCTTTCTACAAACACATACTCAATATCTTTTCCTACAGCTAAGGCCGTGTTAGAGGGTAATGTCCAGGGAGTGGTTGTCCATGCTAAAAAGAAAAGATCAGAGTCGCCGGTATGCAGCTTTAAGTCTGCTACTGCTTTCTGCCCGCTTACCACTTTAAACTGCACTGTTGCCGTTCTGTCTTTTACATCACGGTAACAGCCCGGCTGGTTTAATTCGGCCGACGATAAACCTGTACCCGCAGCAGGCGAGTACGGTTGTATAGTGAAGCCTTTGTACAGTAAATCTTTTTTAGATAGATTTTGCAGCAGCCACCAAACACTTTCAATGTATTTATTATCGTAAGTAATGTATGGATCACTCATGTCAACCCAGTAGCCCATTTTGGCAGTAACGTCTTCCCATTTATCGGTGTATTTCATTACCTCTTTACGGCAGGCTTTGTTGTAATCTTCAACAGAAATAAATTTTTTACTGTTCGGGTTGCCAATATCTTCTTTTGTTATGCCCAATGTTTTTTCAACACCAAGCTCAATCGGTAAACCGTGTGTATCCCAACCGGCTTTCCGTTTTACCTGGTAACCCTGCAATGTTTTGTACC
>JBBRHI010000109.1:0-7931 GCA_038222995.1 Bacteroidia bacterium
AGTCTTCCAATAAAGAAGTATGTAACTGTTCGAGCTCTGCTTTTAATTCGTCGCTGTATTTATCGTAATCGTTTTTGTAGGACTTATTAAAAATGTATTTTTCAAAGTATTCTAATAAGTTAAAGCAGATGGTGAATTGCCCGCAGGCAATAATGGTATCGGGCAAGCTTTTATGACCTGTTAATTGTTCGGGCGAGAACCAAAGCGTAGTTCCCATTTTTAATGAGCGTGCAGCCACCTCCATGATATGCGGCCCGGGCTCGCAGAGCTCTTTCGTGAAATAAGGATATTTATTTTTCCGTTTTTCAACTTCCGCTTCCGTTAATTCAAATACGGCATTCATAATTAACCTCGGCCTCCATAAGGGATCGCCGTAAACCCTTTCGAAGCTGAACCAGCGCATGTGTTTGATGAACACCTTTGTGACCATTTTCATCACTGATTTACGCCTGTTCAATAATAAGTTATTGATGACGCCGAATTTTAATTTATCGACGTGATGCAAGCGCTTTGCGAAAAAATCGGGAACGCCTACACGCTTTGTTAAGCCTACAAAGCCCATAGAGGAGATCAGTAAGAAGAAGGCGACCAAGATCCCTATGGTGCCAAATACCGAACATAAAATAATGACCGGTTTTGTGATGGATGTACAGGCATATAATACAAAAATGAGCCCACCCAGGGCGCTCATTATTCCGAAATACCGAAGGGATTTAAAATTCCATTTCCCGATCCAGGGCATTGTTTCCGTATTGCTCCGGATGTAACTTTCCATAGTGGGATTGGTACCGTCGGAGAGGATGTAAAGGTCTACCGCTTTTTTATCTTCCGAACGAAATTGTTTCAGCTCATCGGTATAATTTTTCATCCGTTCTTCGCTTGCAATAATGGCGTCTACTCCCTGGTTGTCGTCTACGCCGCCATCCATGAGGCCTATAGGGTATTCAATTTTATCACCGTCGAACACATTGTGGGGCAATAAAAATTTATCTTTTAGTTTTACGGCAGCTTCATACATAAAATCGTCCGGGAAATTGATCGGCTCAAAGCCAAAGGGGAAACAGGAAGAGGCGGCGATGATATCCGAGAAACGAATTTCTTTCGCAACTTCTACCGGGATGTGGATCTTTTTATTACCAATGTATTCGCTCGGGTTAGGCGTTTTGTTATGCGGCCTTTCTGTTTTTTGAAAATGAAAGGGCATCGCAAAATTAAATTCGGTGGCGTTAAAGCTGATCTCTTTTAAGTGAATGGCGGGTGTTTCCTGCCAAAGCAATCCAAAGGTTTCGTTTTCGAATTCCCGAAAGTAGATGGAAGAAAAAGCGGTTATTAAGCTGCGTTGGCGGCCTTCGTGCCAATTTTTATCGTCCGCTAAATATTCGAGTGCATGTTCCACCAGGTCTTCCTGCGTCATAAACATATACAGGCTTTTGTAGCAATCTTCGATGGTGCCGCCTTTTTTTATGGTGGTAATGTATTTAACGCCCGTAAAGGTTCCGGCAGAAACTGTAGAGATCACACGCGTGCGCTCCAGTAAGCTGACACCGAATAATTTTTTTGTAGACAGGTAAGAGAGTACGCCCAGGTGAATGGAGGTGGCCCTGAAACCGCCGCCGGATAAAGAGATGGCAATGTTATGGAATGGGAGCTTCGGGAGATGTGCTCTCTTTTCCCCGTTTGCGCTTTTTGTTTTTTTAGTAGCGTTTTCCATAACTTGTTCACTAAAGATAATAGTTTATATTTAGTATAGCTTTTGTTTTTTTCTGAATTTAAATATCGGTACACGCATTATTTTTAAGCCGTATTTTTTTTGGATCACTTTTATAAATTCATTGGCCAATAAGGCTTGTCCTAATGCGTTTACGTGCATGCCGTCTAACGAAAACACGCCGGTTTCCTTATAAAGGATACTTCTTGTTTTAGGGTTAAAGGTTCTGTCGGCTTTTATGTTTTTTAATAATTTATTAAGTTCGACCAAGCCCAGGTTTTTTTCTTTTGCAAGCGCGTGGATGGCATTGTTGTATTGACGAATGGTTTCTTCAATTAATAGTACCTGCAATTTAGTTAAGGTATATTTTTTGGGGATAGGGGTGAGGCCTTTTAAATAGGCTTCTTTCAGCTCATCCAACATTATTTCCGTTAAGATCAGGTCTCCTTTTTCCGCTTTTCTTAAAACGGATTTACCTTTAATAACATCTTCCATTATAAATGCATTCGTATCACCCGGTTTAAAGATGATGTTTTGGTTACTGTATGTTGCATTCAGTAACAGGGCTTCTTTTTTGCTTAATACCAGGCCATTGTAGGGGATGGTATTAAAGAACGGAATGGTTATAATGTTTGGGATGGTAGCTACAATACCCGTTGCCCCTTTAGCGGTAAGTGTTTCAAGAATGTAGCGAAGTGTTTCGGTAAAGCCATCGCCCTGCTTTCCTTGTAAAGGCGTTATGGCATCGGTTGTGCCGCCACTCATGGCAAAGGCCAGCACATCGTTATTCCCTATAAAGAGCGTAAAAAACGTAGGATCCATTTTCATCACGTCCGACAGGATAGAGGCGTGTTCGGGATCAGAAGCCATGCGTGTAAAGAAGGGGTTGTAATTTCCTGCACCAAGCTTTGGGTTGCCATAGGCCGGGTAAATGATATGGGCCGCTTTAGCCCCGGGAACGGCCATATTGTTGAAAGGGCCGAGACCCGCATAACTGTTTGTTGAAAATAAGCCGTTGTCCCCGCTTTCGGCCATGTATGACAGCTTTGCGGATCTTATATTTTCAGTATTTGTAATTGAGGTGAGTATTAACCTTGAACGCCCTAAAAAGCCTATGCCTACAGAGCTTGGATCTACTACCGGTTGTTTAAAAGAAATAGGATAATTTAAGTGGTATTGCTTGGCCATTAAATTAGGGTAGGTGTTTTGTTGTCCTTCATAATACAAGGCGCCGTCTGCATAGCCTGCCGTAATAGAGTCTCCGAGGGCAACAAATCGAGTGAGGTCTATAGTACTCTTATGATTCGGCATAAAGAAAGAGGTAGGGCATTAATGGAATCCGTTACGTTTAGTAGTACGGAAATATATATAAGAGGTTTCGTTTTAGGTGTTTTTTATGAATTCAAGGTTTCGTATATACACTTCATTTAAAGCGGTTGCGCATAATTCTTGTTTTGTATTAAAAATCTCGATGGGATATGTTTTAATAAACTTCCCTTCTGTGCGTAAGGCATTAGAGGCTTCTTCGATCATCGCCTCGTTGATGAGAATGGTGTAATGCAGATCGGTTCGGGCGGGCTTAATGTATTCGATCTCCGCGCTTTTTAGCCACACCGTTATTTTAAAACCTTTGCGTTGCATGAGCTGCCCAAATAGTAAAGCGTAAAAGGGATCGGTTGCCGAAAATATAGTACCGCCGAAGGTTGAGCTGCCAAGGTTAGAGGTAACTAAGCTGCGGTTTATTTTTACATCGATGCCCCTAAAGCCTTTGTGAATTTTTTTTACCCAAATGCGCTGGAACAACATGGGCGGGTATAAGCGCATGAGCCATTTCAATGTATTTTCGGAGATCGTCATTGGAAATTTAAACTTTCATTTTTACATTCTTCCATGCTTTGATCTGCCAGTTAATAAGGCCCGTGCAAATATGGTTGTTTTCGGTATCGTATACTTCCACCGGAAATTCTTTAAATACCGCTTCTTGTGTTTTAAGAGGATTTAAGATCTCTTCTTCGATTTGTTGTTTGCTTATTTTAAATTTTACCTGCACGGCTGTCTTTGCTTGGTAATGGTAAGTCATGTGGATGGTCTTTAAAATAATGCGGTATTCTTTCGGAGAAAAATTGATCAATAAGCTTAAGCCCGAAACATACTCACACAGCGTTGCTAACAAGCAGGCGTGGATCCCTTTAATGTGATTACGGTTAGGGCCGATGTTCTCAACCCTCATGGTCAGCTCATCGTTGCCGATGTGTGTTACTTTTATCCGGTGCGGTTTATTAAAGGGAACCGTGCGGAGTAATACAAAGTTCAGCACCCATAAATAAAAGGCGGAATGCTTTGCTTTGTTGACAAGGGTTTGCAGCTTATCCATCCGGTTAAAATAAACCGGTTACGTAATCAATGTATTTTTGTTGCGCCTCTTCTTTTGTGATTCCTTTTTTACCGGTCCAGGCATTGTATTTTGCAGCGGCTACAAAATCGAACATGGCAGGCTTGTCAATATTAATATCGCCTATGGTAGCTTGTTTGTTTAAGGCATACAATTCGAGCATTACCTCGTTGCCCGGTTTTTCCGGTAATTCCATTACGCGTTTTTTAGCGTCTTCAAATTTTTGTTCCAGTTCAGTCATGGTATTTTTGTCTTTAATGATTTCTTGTTTTTTTTCAGGCACTTCTTCCAGTACAAAGTCATCGCTTTTAGGGATCTCTAAAAATTTTACGGCCCATTCTTCCGGTAAAGCCGCCAATTTACGTTTTACTACATCTACCCAGGCTCCCTGTACATTTATTTGCGCGGCTTGCACACCATCTCCCCTATAAAGACCCTGCCTGAATGACCAACGGCTTCCGTCTCTCCGGCAATGTGTCATTTCGCAGGTTACTAATACAGTATCGCTCGGGCGAACTTCACGCATGTAAATTAATTCTTCACGAAATAAAATAGGGCCGATCTTTAATTTCTCTAAAAGTGTAGTGTCGAAGCCCAGGCTCTCCAGGATCTGAAGCCTTGCTTGTGCCGCAAAATCCGCGTAAGCGGAATGCCGCAAGTGCATGTTGGCATCTATCTGCGACCACATGACTTTCCCTTCAAAAAATACGTTTTTCATATTAGTACTTCGTTTATATGAGACTTTAGATTACCGTCATTCTGAACTTGTTTCAGAATCTCATAATTCAAATCAATATTTATGAGATGCCGAATCAAATTCGGCATGACGCCAATCACATTAGAGCCCACTTCCTTTTAAAAACAATATTTATTTTCCGTAATTAATTTTTGAGCAACGGTTTGTCTTGCTTCTTTCGCGTTAAACGGCTCTTGTTTGGTGAAACGTTTTAAGCCCATGATCATCATGCGCAATTCGTCCCCTTCTCCAAAACTGTTCAAGGCTTCTTTACCGTCTACCCAAATTTTATCGCAAGCGGAATTGATGTAAGAACGCATAATTGCTATTTGCTCTTTGCAGGCTTCTTCACCGCGCATGCTTACCAGTTTTTCCACACGCAGCATCGTTGATTCGGCAACGTAGGTTTCAATGGCCATATCGGCAATGTTCATAATGATCTCCTGTTCTTTGCTTAAGGTTGCCATTAATTTTTGAACGGCACCGCCTGCTACCAATAATACTGCTTTTTTAAAATTAGCGATCAGTTTTTTCTCATAAGCGAATAAGGTATCATCCGCTTCCCCGAATTCAGGAATGCCTACTAATTCAGAAGCTACTTTTTGAGCAGGCCCCATTAGATCCAGCTCACCTTTCATGGCGCGTTTTAAGATCATGTCTACAATTAATAAACGGTTGATCTCATTGGTTCCTTCAAAAATACGGTTGATGCGAGAGTCACGGTAGATGCGATCCATCGGTGCTTCTGCGCTGTAACCCATACCACCGTATATTTGCACACCTTCATCGGCCACATAATCCAATGTTTCAGAACCGTGAACTTTTAAAATAGCGGCTTCCACGGCAAACTGCTCAATACCTTTTAAGGTAGCTTTTGCTTTATCCATACCGCCGGCAATTAATTCGTGAATAGCATCTTCCACATTTTGAGAAGCCCTGTAAGTAGCGCTTTCAGAAGCGAAGATACGGATAGCCTGTTCCGCTATTTTATAACGGATGGCACCGTATTTAGAAATTGGTCTTTCAAATTGAATGCGTTCATTAGCGTATTGTATGGCTTGCGTAGTTGCTCTTTTGCTTCCGCCTATGGCAGCGCCCGCTAATTTAATACGGCCGATGTTTAAGATGTTTACGGCAATTTTAAAACCGTTTTGTCTTTCCGATAATAAGTTTTCTACCGGTACTTTACAGTCATTAAAAAATACCTGGCGTGTAGAGCTTCCTTTAATTCCCATTTTATGTTCTTCCGGGTTTAAAGAAATGCCTCCGAATGTTTTTTCTACGATGAATGCCGATAGATTTTTATCATCATCTATTTTAGCGAATACGGTAAAGATATCTGCGAAGCCACCGTTAGTGATCCACATTTTTTGCCCGTTCAAAATGTAATGTTTTCCGTCGGCCGTTAATTTAGCAGTTGTTTTGCCGCTGTTAGCGTCTGATCCCGAGCTTGGCTCTGTTAAGCAATAGCAGGCTTTCCATTCGCCTGTTGCTAACTTTGGAATGTATTTCTTTTTTTGTTCTTCCGTTCCGTAATATAAGATCGGTAAGGTTCCGATTCCTGTATGTGCCGATAATGCAACCGCTGTTGAATATCCCGCACCCAACGCTTCCGTGGTTAACATCGATGTTACGAAGTCAAAACCCAAGCCTCCTAAATCTTCAGGAACCGATACACCTAATAAGCCAAGCGCGCCCGCTTTTTCCATAATGCTCGGCATTAAGCCTTCTTCCTGGCTGTCAATACGGTCGAGGATCGGCAATACTTCTTGGTCAATAAAATCATCACAGGTTTTTTTCATCATGATCTGTTCTTCACTCCATTGTTCCGGAATAAAAATGTCGTTGGCCAATGTTTCTTTAATGATGAACTCACCGCCTTTTGTTTTGGATGTTGTTGCTGTTGCCATAATTGTTTTTTTATAAGATGATTTTAGATATATTTTTATTGCGTTAATTTGATTTTAATAAGTCTAAGGCGCCCTCCGCTAACAGCTGAGCACCGTAAGGAATGCAGTCTTCATTGAATACCACTTTTGAATCGTGCAGGAAATAGGTTTTTTCCGCTGAGTCCTGTGCGCCTAAAAAGTAAAACATACTCGGCACTTTACGTGAATAGAATGCAAAATCTTCCGAGCCTAATATGGCATCTACCGGAATAATATTTTGCTTCCCGAAAACGTTTTGTAAGGAAGGAGAAACGGTTTCATGAATGGCTTTATCGTTCAGTAAGCTCGGGTAGTTTAAGTTGTACGTAATTTTAATATCGGCGTCAAAGGAGATCATCGCGCCTTTAATGATCTTTTCTATTCTTTCCAGTATGGTATTGAATGTAGAAAGGTCTAAGGCACGAACGGTTCCTTCCAGGATTACTTTATCGGCTATCACGTTTGGCGCAATGCCCCCGTTAATTTTTGTAAAGGAAATTACGGTAGGTTCGTGAGGAGCAATGTATTTATGGGCTATGGAAGACACTGCCTGTATTAAATGGCTCGAAATTAAAATGGCATCTATTCCCAAATGCGGCGCTACCGCGGCATGCGCCATTTTACCCGTGATCTCAATTTTAAAGAAATTAGCACAGGCTAATGCTTGTCCTAATTTATAAGCTACTTTCCCAACCGGCAATAACGGATGTACGTGTAAGGCTAAAGCCGCTTTTACGTTATCCAGCTCGCCTGCTTCTACCATACGCTGACCTCCTGATTTTTTTTCGGGATCATCGTACACATCTTCTTCCGAAGGCTGGAATATAAATTTAATGGTACCGTTAAAGTCTGTGTCTTTTAACAATGCTGCCGCTCCTAATAGCATGGTCACATGCATATCGTGCCCGCAGGCGTGCATTAAAGGAATGTCGTTAACGCCAACCTTCGTTTGCTTAGTGCTTTTAAATGAGAGCTCATTACTTTCTTTGATCGGTAAGGCATCCATGTCGGCACGTAATACAATGCCCGGACCGTTACCTTTAGTTAATGTAGCCACAACCCCGGTTTTAGCAATATTCTTTTTGTAAGGAATATGCAAGGCATCTAATTCTTTGCAAATTAAATCCGCTGTTTCAAACTCTTGGTACCCTAGTTCAGGGTTAGCGT
>JBBRHI010000110.1:0-7849 GCA_038222995.1 Bacteroidia bacterium
AAAAGTACCGGCATACGATACCACCTACATTAAAAGCAATAAACGCAGGCTTACCATTACCGTGCCTATTGCCAAAAAGTTTTACGGGTTTAATATTGTTGATCTTGAAAAAAAGAGAACACTTAAATTTTCTCCTAATAATTACTATAACGTCGGATTTAACTTCAGTAATATTATTTTAACCTTCGGCTTTTCGCCTGGTATAAAATTCGGCGCAAAGCCTGACAGGGGCACGACTAAAAGCACCGATTTTCAGCTCACCGTTATTGGCCGTAAAGTAATTACCGATATTAATTATCAAAGTTACAGAGGTTTTTATGTATACAATACCGCCGATTATGACATCAGTAAAACAGATGCGGATACCATTGTTATACGCCCCGATATTAATGTGACTTCCTTTGGGATTAACACAAATTATGTGTTTAATAATAAAAAATACTCTTTAAGAGGCGCTTTCTCTTTTACTGATGTACAACGTAAAAGCGCAGGCTCTTTTATGGCGGGTGTATATCACTCGCATGTGGTTTTTTCTTCCAATGACTCTACCTTTATTAAATATCCTTTCAAAAATAATTTCTCTGCCTTATTAGCTGATATCAACCAAATTTCTCAACTGTCGGCAGGCATTAGCGGAGGTTACGGCTATACTTATGTACATAAAAAAATAATTTTCAGTATTGCCGTTAACCTTGGTGTGGGCGGACAAAAAACGTATTACCGTACTTTAAACGGTATGAATGAATCACTTAGGTTAAACTCAACCGTTAATATAAATGCTAAAAACGCGATTCGTTATGATAACCTGCGGTTTTTTATAGGCGTGCTGGCCACCTATGACAACAATTTTGCTTTTAATACAAAAATATTCAACAACGATAAATACATTGCCCGAGTAGTTGGTTTTGTAGGATACCGGTTTAATATTAAACAAAATGGCCGCAAAGTTTTAAAGGCATTAGGTTTGGTAGACTGGAAGAAATAATCTGTTTAAAAGAACTTATTTTTAGAAACACTCGTATTTATCGTATATGAATTACTTATTATTACTTAGCCTTTCTCTCATTATTATTTGTACAGGTTGTTCCATTAAACCGGTTCACAAAATAAAAAATGTAACCTATAGCGAAACTCACGGTTTGCAGCTGGATGTTTATACACCGAGAAAAATAAAAGAACCTAAAAAAATACTGGTGTTCGTATATGGCGGTAATTGGATCCACGGAAAAAAATCAATCTATAAATTTTTCGGAAAAGGTATGGCAAGAAAAGGAATGGTATGCGTTGTTCTAAATTACAGGCTGAGCCCTAAGGCAGATATCAATGAAATGGCAGGTGATGTGGCAAAAGCGGTAAAATGGGTAAAAACAAATTGCGCATCCTTTCACGGTGACAGCAGTAATATTTATATATCGGGGCATTCTGCCGGCGGGCATTTGGCGGCAATGGTAACAACAGATAACAGTTATTTTGAAAAGCTTAATATAACTAATCCTATTAAAGGAACCGTTCTTATTGATGCGTTTGGGCTGGATATGTACAAATACCTTACAGTATCGCAAAACCCTATGGATACTATGTATAAGCGAACGTTTACGTATGAGCCCGCTAACTGGAAAAAATATTCGCCCATCTATTATTTAACTAAAAAAACACCTGCCATGCTCATGTTTGAAGGCGGAAAAACATACCCTGTTATAAAACAGCTGGATAACGAGTTTTATGATAAGCTTAAAACCTTTCAACCAAACGCGCAATTAATTATTGTAAAAGGTAAAAGTCATGTTCCAATGATCTTTCAATTCATTAACCCCCACGTAAAAGCTTACCGCCATATTTTGGATTTTATGCAAGTAAGTAAATAGTTTTTAGCCTATAGAATCCTCCGTTTTATTAAGCTAATAATTGAATATAAGCCGAACGGAAACATGTGTAATTTTATACCCATTAAGGTATTTGATAACATAAACTTAACATTAAGTTAGTTTTAACATTTTGAGAGATTCCAATATAATGCTCAACTTTGCCGTCAAAATTAAACCTTATGAAATACAAATTAATTGCACTTTTTACTCTGTCGATCTTATTTTTGAATTTAAAATCACAAACCGATTCCCTTACAGTTTATTATTATGATAATTATCCCTACTCTTATTTAGAAAATAACGTATTAAAAGGAATTGAGATAGATATCATTAAAGAGTACAGTGATTGGGTTAAACAAAAGAAAAATATCAGCCTTATTGTAAGCTATAAACCCTACAAGGAATTCAGCGGATTTTATAACGCCGTAATAACGGGGAGTACTAAAGTTATAGGACTGGGCTCTGTTACGATCAATGCTGAAAGAGAAAAAGACGTTCTGTTTTCAGCTCCTTATCTCAATAATACTTCCGTTTTAATAACCGACGGAAAAGTGCCTACCGTTAAAACAAAAAATACGGCAGAGGTATCTAAAATTTTAAACCCGTTAAATGCTTTAGTGGTGAGTAAATCGAGCCATATCAAATACATAAATGATATTAAGAAAGAATTTGTTCCGGCACTTAAAGTGAGCTTTACAGAAACTCAAAACAGTGTATTGGAAAGTATTACCAACGACCCTAAAATTTTCGGATACGCTGATATTGTTGCTTACTGGTCGTTTTTAAAAAGAAATCCAAATAAGTTTTTAAAGATCCAAAAAATATTTAATCGATCAGGTGAATCACTTGGTTTCATCATGCCTAAAAACAGCACACACAGCGCTTATATCAACGAATTTTTTGAAAGTGGTTTTGGGTTTACGTCTACAAAAATGTATCACCAAATTCTTGAGAAATACTTAGGATATGAAATTATTGAACTCGCCGAAATAAAATAAACTTTGTAACCCGAAAATTAATGTTCTTTAGCATTTATCAAGGAATACACGGCTGTATCTAAAAATTGCCCTTCATAAAAATAGTTCTCTATATAATACGCTTCTTTTACAAAATTAAATTTCTTTAAAATTTCTTCCGACCCTTTATTACGAGGATCAATTTGCGCTTCAATAGAATGCAGCTTCATGGTATTAAATCCATAATCAATTATTGCCGCTGCGGCTTCACTTATAATGCCTTTTTTCCAATAATCGGAGTTTAGTATATATCCTATCTCTGCCCGGTAATACTCCTTCTCTACCCTATGGTAAGAAATTGTACCGATCATTTGTGTTTCTCCTTTAAGTGCAATACACCAATTTATGCCGTCATTGGCATGTATTATATCATCAATTCTGCTGATCATCGCTCTTGAGTCCTCTAAAGACGTATGCAGGGGCTTACAAATATATTTAATGGCACAAAAAAGCCGGTTGTTAAAAACGAACCGGCTTTTAAAATTATAAGTATTAAAATTATGCTTTGTTCTCTTCAGCAGAAGCCGTTTCCGGTTTCGGCATCGTTGCTTTACGCGATAATTTTGCCTTTCCGTTTTTAGGATCCGTGCCAATGTATTTCACTTTCACTACTTCACCTTCTTTCACTAATCCGTCTAAAGATTCAATGCGTTTCCAGTCGTATTCGCTGATGTGTAATAAACCTTCTTTACCGGGCATAAACTCTACAAAGGCACCGTAAGGCATAATTGATTTTACGGTAGCCTCATAAATTTCGCCAACTTCAGGTATTGCTACAATGCCTTTAATACGGGCAACGGCAGCTTTAAGATCTTCCAGTTTTTCTGCGAATATTTCTATGCGACCGCTGTTATCAACTTCAGTTATAGAAATAGTAGCATTGGTTTTCTTTTGAATATCCTGAATAACTTTACCACCGGGCCCTATTACCGCACCAATAAATTCTTGGGGAATAATAATCACTTCAAAACGAGGAACGTTTTCGTTATAATCCGTGCGGGGTTCAGTGATCGTTTTCATAATCTCACCCATAATGTGTAAACGTCCTTCACGCGCTTGCGCTAAGGCTTTTTCCATTACTTCGTATGGTAAGCCGTTTACTTTTAAATCCATTTGTACGGCAGTAATACCGTCTTTAGTTCCGCAGATTTTAAAATCCATATCTCCTAAATGATCTTCATCACCTAAAATATCGGATAAAATGGCATAACTGCTGTTATCTGCTGATGTAATTAAACCCATGGCAATTCCTGTAACCGGTTTTGCAATCTTCACACCTGCGTCCATTAATGCTAATGTACCTGCACAAACTGTTGCCATTGATGAAGACCCGTTAGATTCTAAAATATCAGAAACCACACGTACTGTATAAGGTGTATCAGTTGGTACAACTTTAGATAGCGCGCGCATGGCTAAGTTACCATGCCCTACTTCCCTGCGGCCTACGCCACGGTTAGGTTTTGCTTCACCGGTTGAAAAGCCCGGGAAATTATAATGTAAAATAAATTTAGTTTCTCCACGGTAAAATGCACCGTCAATCATTTGGGCATCTTTTCCTGTACCTAAAGTAACAGTAGTTAACGATTGCGTTTCTCCGCGTTGGAAAATAGCACTGCCGTGAGCTGCGGGTAAATATCCTACTTCGCTCCATATCGGACGAATCTGATTTGTTTTACGACCGTCTAAACGAATTTGTGTATCTAATGTTGCCTGGCGAACCGCATCGTACTCAACATCATGATAATATTTATTGATCAATGCTTCCTTTTCTTTTAATTCTTCAGCAGAAAAAGTTTCTTTGTATTTTGTTAATACTGCTTTAAACGCTACTTTACGAGCGTTTTTATCAGGATTACCTTGTTTTGCTACGGCATAAACTTCATCGTAAGTTGCTTTAGAAACAGCTGCTTTTAAATCAGCATCATTTTTCTCATGGTTATACTCGCGTTTTGTTTTTAAACCCGCTTTAACCGCAAATTCTTTAATCGCTTTAATTTGAACTTTAATAGCTTCGTGAGCAAACTTAATCGCTTCCAGCATTTCAGCTTCGCTTACTTCACTCATTTCACCTTCCACCATGGAGATGTCGGTTTCAGTAGCAGCAACAATCATTTCTAAAGTGGCAGTATGTAATACGTCCGCATCAGGATTGATACATAATTTACCGTCAATTTTTGCAACACGTACTTCCGATATAATTCCGTTAAAAGGAATATCCGATACCGCAACTGCTGCACAAGCCGCTAAACCAACTAAAGCATCGGGCATTGTTTTTTTATCGGAAGAAATTAAAGATAACATGATCTGTGTATCAGCATGGTAATCATCCGGGAATTGCGGACGCATAGCTCTGTCAACAATACGTGATATTAATACCTCATAATCCGATAATTTTGCTTCCCTGCGGAAGAAACCTCCGGGGAAACGGCCTGTAGCTGCATATTTTTCTTGGTAGTCTACCGTTAACGGTAAAAAATCAACGCCTTCTTTAGCATCTTTATTACTTACAACAGTAGCTAAAATCATAGTATCTCCAAGTTTTACTACTACTGCGCCGTCAGCCTGTTTAGCTAACTTTCCTGTTTCCAGGGTTACCATCCTACCGTCTCCTAAGTCGAATGAATGTTGAATTCCAATTTGTGACATCTTTGTTTTTGTTTTGTGTACCAACGTTTTTGGTACGGTTTATATTTAATTTATTTTCTGTTGCCTGTAAGGTTAAGTTTGATTACTAATTTGTACGAATATACAAATCTGTAAATGAGAAGAAAGTTAAACAATCTTTAATTTTTAATACTTTCCTCTTCAATCTATTTTATCCCTTTAATCTCTTGAGTCTCTTCATAAAAAAAGCATCCCGATTACTCAGAATGCTTTTAGATCTTACTTGAAATCCATTTTATTTACGGATATCTAAAACTTTAATAACTGCACGGTAACGGGCAATATCTGTATTTTTTAAATAATCCAATAATGCACGGCGCTTGCCTACCAAGTTTAATAAAGCACGTTGTGTACCAAAGTCTTTTTTATTGTTTTTTAAATGGCCTGTTAAATGGTCAATACGGTGAGTAAACAATGCTACTTGTGATTCCGCACTCCCGGTGTTTTTTTCAGTACCACCGTGTTTTTTAAAAATGTCTTTTTTTACTTCTGATGTTAAATACATGTTATTTCGTCTTTTTGATATTATCTTTAAATAGGGTTACAAATATAATTAAATTTATAATACAAACAAGATATTAACCGTTTTTTTATCTGAAAAAACCGCGTTCATAACCCTTTACGCCTGCTATTTATTTATAATGATCTTTTTAGTCACCGTATTTCCTTTATAAAAGTGACAGGTTACAAAATACATCCCGTTAGGCAAATTACATGTGTCAATAGAATAAACAGTTGAACTTACATTATTAAAAACACCTTTTTGTACCTCTTTTCCCGATACATCCGTGATGCTATAATTGACATTTTGATACTCGCTTACATCAAATAATAGATTTACGGTACCTGAAGCCGGGTTAGGATAAGATTGGAATGTATTGTCATCTTCCGGTGGCCTTTTTTCCTTGATACCTAAAGTATATCCTACCGTAAAACGTTCAATAACTTGGCAACCGAAATCGCCGTTAAATGTTTTATAAGGTATAGGAGTGGTAGTTGACGTAAAACGCAATGTACCGGTACCTGCACCTGAATTTGCAAAAAAGGATAAGCCGTCGCAACCGTCATCATTAGCTATAAACGTATAGCAGCCCGAAGGAAGGCTCAATGTATCTTTATACGTTTTACTGTTCAAATTATTGATGCGGCTCGCCACTACCACACCTGTTTCGTTAATTAATTGCCAGCTGCTTTCATTAAAGCCGGGGTTAACAGCGCTTGCAGATGTATTGGTAGTAAAATATACTACAAAGTTTGAAGGATACGATTTTACATCTACAAAAGTGCTCACATAAGTATTATTCAATGCATTTTGATCCGTGGATCCGTTTACCTTATCAACCGCTACTTCAAATTGGTTTGAAGTATTAGCGTTAAACATGGTCAAACTCGGCCCAAGATCAACAATAGCTTCTTCTAAAAAATTTAAGTTACCGGTCCAGGTATACGTGTTATTTTGTCCGCCTGTAAGTTTGTAATTAAATGATACACTCGTTACAGCCGTTGTGCCCGTATTTTTAATTTTTACTTTAGGATTAGAGCATACATTGTTTTCGCGAAAATAATTAGGGTCATTTGTAGGTTCAATAATATCTTCCAGCGATACATCCAGGTTATAATTAGGTGCCGAATATGTTATTAATTGCGATACAATATTAAATCCGGCATTAGCGTTGCTTTGGTTCGGCGATGTATACGGTTCCATATCAATATCGATTGAAAACGTTGAGGCCGGAGCTGTTATACTGCTAAGGTCATGAACAATAGGTACCACACTATTACCGGGGCACCAGTTGGCTCTTTCGTAAACCCAAGTGCCGGTTTGCGGATAAATTTCATTCTTCCCGCAATCGCTTCTCCACAATTGTTTTTGAGAAACCTGGTTGTTATTGATCTTTAAGTTGTAATAATTATCACAAAATTCAGAACAGTAATTATCATCCGAACCATGCCCGCTAATCGTATTTTTTAAATATGCCTTGGCGGCAGGTGCATTGTATTGAAAAGGTTCCGCTATTAAATGGCTCTCAATAGAATCAGCCGTTTTACCGTAAGCAAAATAACCGTTGTACACATTTTTAGCCGCTATGGCATTCATAGGCGGGGTTCCTTCTATCATCTCCAGTTTAAGAGTTAATGTAAATCCCCACGAATAACCTTCGTACCTGTATCCGAACCCTAAGTTTCCTTTTAAAATGGGAGCGTAATCCGTTACATCTACTACATAATCGTTCTTTCGGTTAGTGGCCAGCCAATCTGTTGCATAAGGTGTAATAACCCTTGCTATTTCTACAGTATCAGCCC
>JBBRHI010000111.1:0-7833 GCA_038222995.1 Bacteroidia bacterium
GTACAAGTCATATTGCAGGTTGTTTTAATCTTACCAAATCCTCAACTTTACGACTATCTGCCTGTTATTAAAATAACCGTTGCAAAACATTTACTAAATTTATAATCTACTAACTAAAACACTATTTTATGCAAGCAAGTAAAGGATACGCGGCGCAAAGCGCTACAGACCAATTAAAGCCTTTTAATTTTGAAAGAAGAGAAGTAGGACCGCACGATGTGCAGTTTGAAATAACGCACTGCGGTGTATGCCACTCCGATCTGCACCAGGTAAGGAACGAATGGCACGGCACTACATACCCTATTATACCGGGACATGAAATTGTCGGGAAAGTCACAAAAGTTGGGACGCATGTTACCAAGTTTAAAGCGGGCGACCTTGCCGGAGTAGGATGTTTGGTAGATTCTTGCCGCGAATGCGATTGTTGTGAGCAGGGCCTGGAGCAGTTTTGCCGTAACGGTGCTACCGGAACGTATAACGGAAAAGATAAGATTAGCGGAGGCATGACCTATGGCGGTTATTCGAACCGGATTGTGGTAGATGAAAAATTTGTATTAAAAATATCGGATAAATTACCGATTGAAAATGTAGCGCCTTTGCTTTGCGCGGGCATCACCACTTACTCTCCTTTACGGCATTGGAAAGTAGGGAAAGGCCATAAGGTAGCAGTAGTTGGCTTAGGCGGCTTAGGACATATGGCTGTTAAGTTTGCGGTTTCTTTTGGGGCAGATGTAACGATGTTGAGCACCTCTCCCGATAAGGAAAAAGACGCCACTCGCTTAGGGGCGCATCATTTTGCATTGACAAAAGATCCGGCGCAATTAAAAGACTTAGCCGGTAAGTTTGATTTTATTATAGATACAGTTTCCGCGCCGCATAATTATAACGACTACTTAAATATGCTTAACGTAAACGGGGTAATGATTTGCGTGGGTGTACCGCCAACCCCTGCAGAAATTTTAGGCTTTAATTTATTACGGAACCGTCGCAGTATAGCGGGTTCATCAATTGGCGGCTTACCTGAAACTCAAGAGATGCTGGATTACTGCGCTGAACATCATATTACATCAGATGTGGAAGTGATTAGCATGGATTATATTAATACGGCTTATGAACGCATGCTGAAAGGGGATGTAAAGTACAGGTTTGTAATTGATATGGCGACGTTATAAGTATATGTACCTTACCGGGATGAAGCTGCTCATGTTCCGGCTCAAATATGATCAACGCAATAAGTATTATAAAATAAAAATCCTCTTCAACTAGAAGAGGATTTTTTAGTGTATTCAAAATAGCTTCTCCGCGTTGCAGCGGATAACTATAGTAATTAGTAGTTACCTTTTAACTGAACGCCTTGTTCAATTTTTTGTAAAGCTGTAATGTAAGCAGCAATCCGCATAGATGTTTTGTAGTGAGACGCGTTATGCCAAACGCTTGAGAACGCTAATTCCATTTTCTCATCATGTTTAGTGTTTACTTCATCTTCGCTCCAGTAGTAACCTGCTTTGTTTTGTACCCACTCAAAATAAGATACCGTAACACCGCCTGAGTTAGCTAAGATATCCGGAACTACAATAATTTTTTTATCGTTCAATACGGCATCCGCTTCCGGCATAGTTGGTCCGTTAGCACCTTCTACAATTAGCTTAGCTTGTATGCTGTGTGCAATTTCTTCAGTAATTACATTTTGTAAAGCTGCAGGAACCAATACATCACATTTGCAGGTTAATATTTCATTCGATTTAATTTCTGTACCGCCTTTGTAACCTTTTAATACACGCCCGTTTTTAGCTGCATACTCTAAAGCTTCTTTAATATCAATTCCTTTTTCGTTATAAAAAGTAGCTGTATGATCACCGATCGCTACAATTTTAATTCCCTGTTCAGATAATAAACGCGCTGCATGGGAACCTACATTACCAAAGCCCTGTACGGCAGCAGTTACTTCTTTAGGGTTTAAGTTCATTTTTTTAAGCGCCGCTAATGTGTTAACCATTACACCGCGTCCTGTTGCTGCATCGCGTCCTAATGAACCGCCTATTACAATCGGTTTACCTGTAATAACGCCGGGGCTGTCCTCGCCGGTTACTTTATTAAATTCATCAAGGATCCAGGCCATTTCTCTTCCGCTTGTTCCCATATCGGGTGCGGGAATATCTTTATTAACTCCAAATACATCTTTCATTGACGTTGCATAGGCACGGGTCATACGCTCTAATTCACCAACGCTCATTGCACGCGGATCGCATTTAATACCGCCTTTTGCACCACCGTAAGGTAAGTTTGCAACGGCGCATTTAAAGCTCATCCATGCAGCCAGTGCCATTACTTCATCCTGGTTAACATCCATTGCATAACGAATACCGCCTTTAGAAGGGCCTAATACAGTAGAGTGAACAATACGGTAACCTTCAAATACCTGAATTTTTCCGTTATCCATCATAACGGGTAAGCTTACTTTAACTTGTTTAATAGGGCTGCGGAGTATAGTGGCAACGTCTTCAGACATGTTCATCAATTTGGCAGCTACGTCTAAGCGAGCTAATACGGCTTCGAACATAGATTCGTGAGCTGTTGCATTTGCAGTTTGTGTCGACATATAGGTTTTAGTTTTAGGTAAAATTTATTTTTCGGTTAGGGCAACAAAATTAGTAAAAATTATATGAATGTAAAGGTTTTAGATGAAATTAGAGAGGAGTTTTTAACGTTGTTTTTTTAATAATTACATACCGGCTAAAAATGTATCAGATAAAATAAAACCGGCACACAGATAACAGGATTAAGCAGATTTAAAGGATTATAATATGGTATTAAGGTTGTTTTAAGTTAATAGAACAGGTAATGGTATTGAGATTTTTAACTAATTATTTTTAAGTAAGCATAAATAAAAGGAGACACAAATAATAAGCTGTCAAAACGATCTAAGATCCCGCCATGGCCCGGCATTATTTTACCCGAATCTTTTACGCCTGCCTGCCTTTTAAGCATGGATTCTACAAGGTCGCCGATGGTACCGAAAATACTGACTAACATAGATATAACTATCCAATGCTTAAGTGCCAGTTCAGGGAACCAACCTGCTATAAAGTAAGCACAAACAATATTTAAAATAGCCGCGCCAACTGAGCCTTCCCATGTTTTACCCGGAGAAATGCGTTCATATAATTTGTGTTTGCCTATTAAACTGCCTACTAAATAAGCGCCTGTATCGCTGGCCCAAATAAGCAGGATGATACCGAGTAGATAATCATAATTATAAGCGGTATAATCATAATGAAAACTAAATGTTTTTTCAGGTGTAGTTAGAGGGCTTATCATTTTATCTTTACAGGAAATGAAAACCAATAATATAAAGGGAATAACCGCATAAACTATACCCATAAGAGTATAAGCAATATTTAATACTGTAGTTGAGTTTTTATCAAATAATCCTGCAATAAAAATGAGAAATACAAAAGCTAATATGCTCGGAAAGTAATCAAATACACCAACAGATAGAATTCTGAATGAATTAATCCAAACGGTTAAAGCAAAAAGCAAAGCCCCACTTATTAAGCCAATAGCCTTATAAGGCTTGGCGCCAAGCTTTTCGGCCAATTGGTAAAATTCATATAAGCCCCAAACAGCAACTGCGAAAAATAAAGCTGCAAACGATATGTAACTAAACATAATGCAGCTCAGCAATACAGCTACAAATACAACAGCTGTAAGAGCCCGGGTAGTGAGGGTTTTTAAATTTAATGCCATAAAAAAATCCCTCTCAAATGAGAGGGACAGTTATAAAGTGTTTTATTATTCTGTAACTTTTAATGCTTCGTAACATCTTACTTCGCCTGCTGTACCAAGGTATTCGGCTTCAATGGTTACTAATCCTATTTTTTTAGATTGTTCCTTGTTCAAAGGTTTTGCAGGTGTCCAGGTATCATCTACCAATTTAAGATCAATGTCCTTATTCAATAACACCTGGTTTAATTGTTTTTGGGTCAAATACACACAACCTTCATCTTCTTCCTCTTCAGCGGCAATTAAAATAGTTCCTATTACTTTTAACTTAGGTACATCCGGTTTATAAGTAAACTCTAAACCGTCCTGAGTATTTTGTTCAATAAATTTAATTCCCAATAAATGAATATCTGCCATAGTGTTAGTGTTTAAAGTTGCAATTTTAAGGATTTAATCCCTGTAAACAAATTAAAAAGGGCTAATTATTTCAACGATTTCTATATTTATGTTAATAAATTTAAAATCTTGAAAGGTTAAGCTTAAATAGTTTGCAACCACGCTTTATGGCAGCACCGGTAATACGGGAGTAGTAATCAGCTGACTTTTATGCCTTGCATTATCCATTAGATAGATCACATATTTTACATTTTTAATTCTAACACTGTGCCTGTATTGCTGTAGCCTTACACTAAGCTCACCGCTGATCGGCTTGCCGTTATACGAATCTTTAGGCGCGCGAATTACATAGCCGGTTCTTAACGTATCATTAAATAAAGGCGAAAAATAAGCGTGATATTTTAGTGTACTGCTGTCCTGATAGTAATAAGTTAAAAATAAGGTTTGGGTAGTATCAGTAACTTTTACACCAATATCCCCGTCACCGTCCGTGAACTTTATTTGAATGTCTGCCGAATCACCGGTATAAGGATAAAACGCTTTATATTCAATTTGAGGAGTAGTGTCGTAGGTTGTTTTTTTAATGCAGGAGTATAGGATAAAGCTAATACCTGTAGTCAAAAATAAATATCTCAAAAAAGAACCCATCATTAAAATAAATCAGCATAAATTTACAAAAAATAATCATACCCGATTTGTCAACCGAAAAAGAAATACGCAACCGGATCTTTACCATCTCTTCCGAAGACGATTTTAATGCAGCGGCCTTGGCTGTATTCAGCTACCAGTACAACAATACTAAGGTGTATGGCCATTTTGTTAAAAGTTTAAAAATTGATGTAAATACAATAAAGCATTACAGTGAAATTCCTTTTCTTCCAATTGAATTTTTTAAAACACAGGATGTTGCTTCAAAACCTGTTACGGCCGGTACGATTCAGTTTACCAGCAGTGGTACCACAGGGCAAGTTACTTCCACACACTCTGTAAATGATATTAAGTTGTATGAGGAATCATTTATTAAAGGCTTTGAGCTTTTTTACGGAAAGCCCGAAGACTACTGCATCCTGGCGCTGCTGCCTAATTATTTAGAGCGCTCGGGCTCATCATTGGTATATATGTTTGATCGTTTAATTAAGGAATCGAAACACCCGTTAAGCGGATTTTATTTACATAATACAGATGAGTTAATTAAAACATTGGCAGTTTTGAAACAGGCTTCTCAAAAAACACTATTGCTTGGGGTAACTTACGCTTTGCTTGACTTGGCGGAGTACGCAGTGGCCTTGCCCGATGAGTGTAGTATTATGGAAACCGGCGGCATGAAGGGTAGGAGGAAGGAAATGATAAAGGAAGAGGTGCATGCTTTTTTAAAAGAAAAGCTCAGTGTAAACACGATTCACAGCGAATACGGCATGACAGAGCTATTGTCGCAGGGTTATTCCAAACACGACGGGTTATTTGAATGTCCACCCTGGATGCGTGTGATGATAAGAGATACCAACGATCCGTTTACGTATGTAAAGCCCGGTAAAGGCGGCGGTATCAATGTCATAGACCTCGCCAACTTATACTCTTGTTCGTTTATAGAAACCAAAGACCTTGGTAAACTGCATGAGGACGGAAGTTTTGAGATACTGGGACGTTTTGATAACAGTGACCTGAGAGGATGTAATTTAATGATAGGATAAATGGAAAAAGATTTTTTTGCCGGTGTTTATCAAGTAGTACGTTTAATACCGAAAGGCCGCGTAACAAGCTATGGGGCAATCGCAGCCTATCTAGGATCAAAAGGCTCATCGCGTATGGTGGGCTATGCCATGAATGCCGCGCATTCGCAAAAGCCTAAAGTACCCGCCCACAGGGTGGTTAACCGTAACGGTCAATTAAGCGGGAGGCATCATTTTTCTACTCCCTTTGCCATGCAGGAATTATTGGAAAAAGAAAACGTAAAAGTAGAGGATGATACCGTGGTAGAGTTTAAGAAGTTGTTTTGGGATCCTACGGTTGAATTGGCATTGTAAGCTCTTATCACTTACTTCTCATCTTTCGGCTCAAAATCCACGCTTAAAGAGTTTACACAATAGCGCTCCCCGGTGGCCGTTGGGCCGTCATCAAAAATGTGCCCTAAATGGCCGCCGCATCGTGCGCATACAATCTCTGTACGTACCATTCCAAACGTCCTGTCTTTTATTTTTTTAATACGGTCGCCCGAACCTAATTCAGCATCAAAGCTTGGCCAGCCGCAGTGCGATTCAAATTTATGACTGTCATCAAACAGTTCGTAACCGCAGGCAGCGCATTTATAAATGCCTTTTTCAAAATGCATATTATATTTGCCGGTAAAAGGGCGTTCTGTTCCTTTTTCACGAAGTATATGGTATTGCTCAGGGCTGAGTTCTTTTTTCCATTCTTCGTCTGTTTTTTTATAATCGGTATCCATAATCTTAAAAATAGGAGTGTATATAAGTTTTGTGTTGTAAATACTAAAAGTATTGTTTTTACGTTAACACAACCAAAAACAATACAAAAAGTTTTTCTATTAACGCTAATTAACAGGCATTTACAATTGCTAAAAACAAAGCTTGCTTAACAAGCCGCGTATAAAAAAATAATATATTTGTTGTTTGCCCAAAACTAAATGCAACAAAAGAAGTTTGTTACAAATATTGCCTTTTTAATTGTCCTTAATTTACTCATTAAGCCGTTTTGGCCGCTGGGTATTGAGCCGGCGGTACAAAATGCAGTGGGTAATGCCGGTTACGGCGAATATGCTATTCTCTTTAACTTTTCCTTTTTACTGAATATTATCCTCGATTTTGGCGTTACCCAATTCAATAATAAAAATATTGCACAAAATAACCATCTGCTTACCAAGCATTTCAGCAGCCTTTTTACATTAAAAATTATTCTTGGAATTATTTATTTTTTAGTAACCATTATCCTGGGCCTTACATTGGGTTACGATTACAGGTATATGAAATTACTTTCGGTGCTGGCTGTTAACCAGTTCTTGATCAGCATGATCCTGTATTTACGATCGAGTTTATTGGGCTTACACTTATTTAAAACGGACAGCTTTGTTTCGGTAGCAGACAGGGTTATTATGATCGCCCTTTGTTTAATGTTACTATCGCGCTGGTTCGGGCTTGAAATAGATATTATGACCTTTGTGTATGCGCAAACCATCGGCTATACGTTAACCGCTGTAATTGCTTTTGTAACTGTGTATCATAAAACCAGTCACTTTAAGCTTACCTGGAACAAGCCGTTCAGTTTAATGATCTTGAAGCAGAGCTTCCCTTTTGCCATACTGGTATTACTGATGACGTTTTATAACCGCCTGGATAGTGTAATGCTCGGCTTTCTTCTGCCGGAAGGGGAAGGCTCAGAGCAGGCAGGTATCTATGCCAAAGCATTTAGGTTATTAGAAGCAGGGAATATGATCGCTTATTTATTTTCGGTGCAGTTGATCCCGGTGTTCAGTCGCATGATCAAGCATAAAGAAAATGTGGAGCAAATTGTTAAGCTGTCTTTTATTTTACTTATTACACCGGCCTTAGTTGTATCGGTGGGCTGTTTTTTTTACGCGCAGGATATTTCAGGCCTCATCAATCATGTAAAGCACGGCGAAATTTCTGATTCCTATGTGGAGTTCAGTATTTTAATGCTTTGCTTTACGGCTGTTTCTACCACCTATATTTTTGGAACACT
>JBBRHI010000112.1:0-7822 GCA_038222995.1 Bacteroidia bacterium
AGATTATAACGATCCGGGGTATTACTCGATGAACGATTATGGAGGGTTGGATGCTGCCTATGGCAGCTACGAGGATCGTTCTAATGAAATAGCTAATTCTTATAGAAACGGTGAGGTGTTAGATTATAAAGTTTCAAAGACTACGGAAGAGACTTATGCCAATTATACATATACTGTAATTCCCAAAACTCAAACTAATATTAATTATACGTCGGTAGGTTATTCACGAGCAGATAAATTTGACTGGGGGATCGGCTCAGCAACTAAAAGACCGTCCGTTTCAAATTCTAATGTTATTGGTATTGGTTTAACCGGTACTGGTTCAATTGTTAGTTCTGAACTCGCGATTGGTGTGGCAGCTCGCGCCAGTATATTGACTTTACCTCTTATTTTAACAGGTGATACGCCTCACGGTCGGTATAAATTATCAGATGGAACGTATTATCATTATACCAATGCGGAGAATTTAGGAGGCATAATTCAAACAAATGCAATTTTCCCAAATGCTAAAGGAAAAGTTTATATTACTCCTTTTGAATTATCACCGTTAGCCGCTACATATAAATTATTTTTAAATCAGAAAACGCATATAGGAAAAGAAAGGTTTTTTATAGCTTTTAAAATATCTCAATTAGATGAAAGAAGTCTTAATTTTGATGCAAGTCAACCGTTTGAACTTTACCATTTAGGAACATTGAGATTATTAAAAATAGTTGCTTACGGGCCAAATTTATTTAAAACTAATTAATTATGGAAGAATTAAATGATTATGAATTAATGGCATTGAACAAAGCTTTATTTTACATTAGGTTTCAATGTACTGATGGTGAAACGGCTAATATAAAATCGAGTCAATTTCTTATTGAAGCACATTTAAAAATATTGGACAGGTTAGATGTTTTTTATAAAAAAGAAAATATTACCGTAACATACGATACTTTTATTGAAGATGAAAATGATTATTTAAATACAATTATCGCCACCATAAGACATATAGACGGCTGGCACAAATTAAGCGAAGATGTTAAAAAAGAGATCATTTATGATTTTGTAAAACCTTTTAAAATAAAAGAAAATACGATTAATTTTTTAATTAACTATAATAAGTAATTCATACATAACATTAATCAAAACGGTAAATATAACTCACATGAAATTTAATATTGCATTAACCCTTTTATTGGTAACTATGTTGTCTTGTAAAAAAACTAATCCGGCTAAACCTATTGTCCTGCCTAATTCTCCTCCAACGGAACAGTTATATTATGCTAAGTGCAGTGCGTATTTTACCAGCGTTAAGTTTTACAGCCTGCATAATAACAGTAATCCTGTTTTAGATTCCTGTGTTAATTTTGCAGTTCATGCACCCCCTTCTTATGGCTGGACGCCTTCATTTATTGATTACGGTATAGACAGTATTGTTATCAATAATGTAAAATTGAGGCATGACCTTCTTTGGTTTACGGATACTACTAATAATTTTCTTCCATTTGCTAAAACTTATAAATATTATACGAATACTATTTCTGAGGATACAGTCGATTTTATAGTTACAAAAAACATAGCATATCCCATATATCTTAATGAAACTATTTTGCCGGATGTAGTGAATGAGAACGCAGCTAAAAATATTACATTTAAAACAGGAATGATAACGAACAGTATGTATTCGGGTGTAACCTTTGAAAAGATGATAGATGAGCCCGGTGCGCAATACTTTTATCAGTATACATACCCCATAAATTACGATCGTACCATTACGCTCCCTTTAGGTGCACTTGAATTATTTGTTAATGAAGCTTACCCTAATACACCTCCTACAGATTATTATATAATTTTTGTTTTAAGAAACTGGCAAAAGGAAATAATAAACGGTAACACGTATTATTTTGTAGAAGAAGCTCGGTACAGGAAACAAATTTATTACAAAAACTAAACTAACCATGAAAACACTATTTATACTTTTTAGCGTTCTGGTTTCAGCCGGCACTTTCGCACAAAAAACAAAATACACCTATTCACCGAGCGGGAATCGTAGCATCAGGCAATGGGATAATGTAAACCCCTTTCGTGTAGGGAATAAAGACAGTACCAATTCCGCTAAGGAGTTCAGGGATATTGTGATGAGAGAGGGGATCAGTGTATATCCTAACCCTACTAACGGAAAGATCACATTGAGCCTTAATAAATTTGAGGCAACAGAAAAGAACAGTGTCAGCCTGATCGATTTAAAAGGAAGTGAATTGATGTCGCAACCCGTTACACAAAGCAATACAGAAATGGATTTGTCTGCACTAAAAGCGGGAATATATTATTTTAAGGTAATTAAGAATAAGCAGGAGCTGTATTATAAGGTAGTGAAGGTAGATTAATAAAAACCAATCGTTCATTGAAATACATATATTAAATGTGCCTGCAGATATAGCTCCCAACTTTAGTTGGGAGTTTTTGGCCTGAAGGTACGATGCCAAAGTAAAATGATTGTTAGTGGGTTTACGCTTATATGATTTTACTGAGTAACAAAAGCTCTAATCATTTTTTGAATATATCAGGGGGCTGCCGCTATTTATACCTACAGTCGAAGTGCTTTTTTAGAATTGACGCATTGTTTATCATTTGCGGACTTATTATGTTTATAAAATTAAAAAACAACGAAGCATTAAAAATCCTACCCGGTTATAGGAAGCAGACAAAAATCAATCGAACCAGTAAGCAGAGTAAAACCAAAACACCACTATTAAATTAATTTTATTACATTTGCCGTGCAATTTGGTTTTATGATACACTAATGTATCAAAATTAAAAGGGAATCATGTGTAATTCATGAACAGTGCCCGCTGCTGTAAGTCTTAATTAAAGAGTTTTTAAAACACACCACTGTTCGCCTATAGCGAGCGGGAAGGTTTAAAAACCAAAGACGAGTCAGAAGACCTGCCAAGATGCATTTTGACGCTTTCGGGGAAACAAAAGCAAGCAAAAACAGGACACGATCGTTTCGTGCCGGTTTTTATTTTCCCAAAAGTTTTAGTTAATGAGCAGATGATAAAAAAACTATCATATATATTATTACACGCGCATAAACCCGCATGGCTTTTATATACATGCCTATTTGGTGCGTTTACAATACATGCTCAAACAAAAGATACTGCCCGCTACAACTTGAACGAGGTAGTGATTGAACAGAACAAACAACTAGAATTACAACCTTCTAAAAAAAATATAGAGATAGACAGCACCGTTTTAGCGAGGTATATAACAAGCTCACTGGCCGATCTGCTTTCCGCCCAATCAACCATACATATAAAATCTTACGGTAACGGCAACATTGCCACTACAAGTATGCGCGGGGGTAATGCAAGCCACACCGCTATATTATGGAACGGGTTAAACATACAAAATGCTATGCTGGGGCAAACAGACCTCAGCATTATCCCTACTCTTTTTTTTGATAACATAAATTTAGAATACGGCGGCGGCAGCGCTTTATGGGGTAGCGGTGCTATTGGCGGAAGCATACACCTGCAAAATAATTTAAAGTTTAACCAAGGTATAAAAACAAAAATTCAGCTGAGCACCGGGAGCTTTGATACTAAAAAAACAGCGGCTTCTGTTTTACTCAGCTACAAAAAAACAGCATCAAGTACACGCGTTTATTATACAACTTCAAAAAACGATTACAGTTATAAGGATACCATCGATAAAGAGAACCCGGATAAAAGAATAACACATGCCGATTATGTGATGAAAGGAGTGATGCAGGAGCTGTCGTTTTTAGTTTCACCGTATCAAAAAATAAATGCCAGGCTATGGTATAACACCTCCAACCGTAATTTACCTTCGTACACATCCTACATGAGCAAGCAAAGCCAGGAGGATAGAACAGCGAAGTTGAGCGCAGATTGGAATTACAACCGGCGGAAATTAAATTCTATTGTGAGGCTTGCTTACCTTAATGATCAATTAAATTATACAGACAGTTTAAGCAACCTCTTCAGTAAAAGCACTATTAATACATTGATCGGAGAAAGTGACAATACCTATACGCACAAAACCCATAAATTTAATTTTGGTGTTAATTATACGCAGTATCAAAGTAATTTAGTTGAAAAAGTAAAAGTCCCAAGCATACCGGCCATTTATCCGGCTCCCGCCATAGA
This sequence comes from Bacteroidia bacterium, assembly GCA_038222995.1. GTDB lineage: Bacteria > Bacteroidota > Bacteroidia > B-17B0 > Aurantibacillaceae > UBA4416. Next base: position 4,158 of record JBBRHI010000112.1, read on the forward strand.
AATAGATTCGGTAATACAGCACCTGCAGCATAAATTTGCTTTGTTTGTTGCTTACCGGGTAAGCTTATTAAAAACGAAGCTGAATTATAATATAGCAGTAAGAAAAGAATTTACGGACCGCACCGTGATCCCTTTTACCGGCAACACCGGCATTCACTATCAACTCTTAAAACAAGTAGCTTTAAAAATAAACGCCAATAAATCATACCGCCAACCAACCTTAAACGACCTTTACTGGCCTCAGGGCGGAAACCCTAATCTTAAGCCGGAAGAAAGTTATGAAGCAGACGGAGGCATAGAATTTAAAAAAATAAGGGGCGTTGTATCGGTTTCTTTTGAAGGGACTTATTTTAACAGGCACACTACTAACTGGATTATTTGGTTACCTACTGCTTCAAACTTTTTTAGTCCGAGAAATATTGCCAAAGTTTACAGCAGGGGCACCGAAACAAAAACAGAGTTAGCTTACACTACAAAAAAGCTTAGCTTAAAGCTTCTTGTAAACACCTCATACGTGCTTTCCACTAATCAACAAAGCACTAACGAAAATGACAATTCCGTGGGCAGGCAATTAATTTATACGCCACGCTATACCGGGCAATCAACGTTTGTGGGAACTTACAAAAATTTTACGTTGCTGTTCAGCCAAAGTTATACGGGTTACCGTTTTACATCAACCGATAATACAAGCTGGCTCAATCCCTATTACACAGCCAATTTAAAGGCATCTTATACTTACGTGTTTACTAAGGTGAGCGTCAATTTTTTTGCGGGAATTAATAACATCTTTAATAAAAATTATTCGGTAGTAAGTAACCGGCCTATGCCTTTAAGGAATTACGAAGCAGGCATAGCGTTACACTATAATACCAAAAACACTAAATTATAAATCCATAACATCTATAAAAACAAAAACACCATGAACAAAAAATTTACCAAAACAATTGCTTTACTGTTTGGCCTTACCGCTGTGTTAGAATCGGGGGCACAGGTAACCATCGAAAATTTTGACTCGTTTTCTTTACTTCCTAATTCGTATTATAAAAACACAACCGTTAACGATTGGCAAACCACTCAAGCTACCTTTCAGTACCAATGGGATACTGCCTACGGCGGATACTGGGGAGCGGGTTCGGCTTACACTAACAAAAAAGATACGGCAAACGGAACTTACACAAACCTTTACGGGAACATTACGGGAAGCGGTTACAGCGGCGATTATTATGTAACGGCACAAGACCCTTCGATGATTAAAATAAAAAACCTGTCGGTAGTATCGGGATTTTTTATTACCAATACAACCTTTGCATGGAAAGCAATTAAACAAGGTAATTCATTTTCGCGCCGCTTTGGAGACACTACCGGTACAGGCTCCGGAACAAGCATTGCACAAGGAGCATACCCGGATTGGTTTTTATTGAAAGTGTCAGGTTACCGCAACGGGCTGCCTGTGGCAGATACCGTAAAATTTTATTTAGCGGATTACAGGCCTGCCGGAACCGCTAATGATTACGTGCTTAAAAACTGGCAATTTGTAAACTGTACTGCTTTAGGTATTGTAGACAGTATCCGTTTTAATTTAAGCTCGAGCGATAACTCTTACGGCTTTATGAATACCCCGGCGTATTTCAGTTTTGATAATTTCACAACCAATACAACGGTTGGAATCCATGAGCTGCAAAATATTTCCTCTATCTCCGTATTTCCTAACCCCGCCGCCGATAATGTTTCTGTGAGCTATACGTCTCAAAAAGAAAATACATTAAAGATGACGGTAACAGATGTTACAGGTAAAGACGTATTACACGCGCAGCAACAAAATTCGGCGGGCCCTAATTTGATAAAATTAGAAACAGCACACCTGCAAAGCGGTGTTTACTTTATAGAATTAAACGATGGCGATTCTTCTAAAAAAATAAAATTCATTAAACTCTAAGATCATAAAAATTACCGGGTAGGATGCAATGATCAGACTCGGTAATTTAATTTTAAAATGAAACGAAACCTCTATTATATTTTATTTTCGGTTATTTTACTGAGTTCCTGTGTAAAAGATAAACCTCAGGAGCCTTTAAAAACAGCCGTCAGCATTAATCCAGATGCAAAAGTAGTGGTGATAAATGAAGGCGGCTACGGATATAACAACGCGGGCATTTCATTATACGACCCGGGTACGGGAGGCATAATACAAGATTATTACAAGCAGCAAAATAATGATGCGGTAATGGGTGATGTTTGCCAGAGTGTTACCAAATTTAATAACGCTTATTATATTGTTTTAAATAATTCGGGAAAGATAATTGTGACCGATCCTACAAGCTTTGTAAAAACCGCAGTTATTACGGGGTTTAATTCTCCTCGCTATATATTGCCTGTAACTTACAGCAAAGCTTACGTAAGCGACCTGTCCGCAAATTCAATACACCTAGTCGATCTTAACAACACCAGCATTAAAGGTTCTATCAGTTGCATGGCCGGCACCGAAGAAATGGCCCTGATATATAATAAAGTATTTGTTACTAACGGTAATTCTAATTACTGTTATGTGATTAATACGGTTACGGATGTGATCACTGACAGCATTAATATCGGTAAAGGCGGTACTAGTATTATAATAGATAAAAATTCGAAAATATGGATCCTGGCAAGCGGAAGCACCGGCAGTAGCCAAAGCGGAAAGCTGATCCGGATCGACCCTGTGAGCCTGCAACAAGAGTTAAGTTTAAACTTTACCGCAACGGACAGCCCCAACAGCCTGCGCGTTAATAAAACGCGTGATACACTTTACTTTTTAAATAAAGGCATTAACCGTGTGTTGATCACAGATACACAGTTACCTTCTTCACCCTTTGTAAACCAAGGCTCTAAAATATATTACGGCTTAGGAATTAATCCAAAAGACTTTACCATCTATGTAAGCGATGCGATCGATTACATTCAAAAATCGAAAATTGAAATTTATAAATCCGATGGAAGCTTTAAAACAAGCTTTACCGCGGGTATTATTTCGAACGGTTTTGTGTTTGAGTAAACTATTTTTTTTAACCGCATAAGCACATAGAAACTTTGGAGAAAACCCATGTGCCTATGCGGTTTATTTTTTTAAACATAGTATATTTGTTTTAAGTGCAAACCTACCTACATATTATTTCTTTCGATATCCCCTACCCTGCCAACTATGGCGGTGTTATGATGTGTACCACACCATTCGCTGCCTGCACCAAAAAGGCGTTAACGTAATTTTACATTGCTTTGAATATGGTAACAGGAAGCCGTCTTCCGAATTAGAAAAACTTTGCAGCAAAGTATACTACTATAAAAGAAGTACTTCCTTAATGAATCAATTTTCTTTTTTACCGTATAATGTCAGTTCAAGAATAGCTCCGCAGTTAAAAGTGAACTTATTATTAGATGATCATCCCATTTTATTTGAAGTATTACATACCTGCTATTTACTAAATGACCCTGATCTTAAAAACAGGAAAAAATTATTCAGGCACAGTAACATTGAACACGATTATTTCCTGGAATTGGCAAAAGCGGAAACAGTCACACTCAAAAAAATATACCTCCGCATAGAAGCCTCTAAACTAAGGCGTTTCGAGAAGAAGGTCGCTTATGCCGATTGCATTTTATCGGTTTCTGAAAATGATTTAGCTTCCTTT
>JBBRHI010000113.1:0-7772 GCA_038222995.1 Bacteroidia bacterium
ATAAACCCCGCTATTTTTAAGTGTGTTTCATTAGATCACGTTAGCGAAGCGCATCGTGTTTTACAGGCAGGAAAAGTGCAAGGACAAATTGTTGTTGACAATAATTACTAGTCACTTCCGGGATAAGAGCAACTTACCTTACAGCAGCATAGTACCAAAAAAATGCGACATTTGTAAAATGAAAGAACTGTTTGCTCATTATAATATCGGGCATTTTATAAACCAACCGACAAACACAACCGATTTTGAAATTATGCGGTTTGACGAAATTGACGAACCCGATGTAGACGATATTCATAAGCACACTTTTTACGAAATTCTTTGGACTGAAAAAGGTAAGAGTAAACAAACCATTGATTATAAAGAGTATGAGGTTTTGCCGAATAGTTTATTTTTTATTTCCCCAAACCAAGTGCATCAATTTGAAGAGTGGAAACCGTTAACAGGCGGAACACTGCTTTTTACCGAGGATTTTTTTTTACTCAACCACGATAGCAAAAACAGGCTTTTTGAATTGACTTTTTTAGACAACTTCTATGCAAATCCTTGCATAAATTTCAACAAAAAAGATTTTGCCGACATCAAACAAACGATCGATTTAATTTCGACAGAAGAAAAACGAAAAGATAAAAGTCCCGCTATTACACAATCGCTACTTCATATTTTATTAGCACAAGTTCAGCGTTGCGTTGATACACAAATGGAGAAGCCGATCTCAAAAAAGTATTTAATAATTTACAAGCAGTTTAAAAACAGCTTAGACGCGCATTTTTCGGAAAATAAAACTGCGCATTTTTACGCCGAAAAATTATTTATTACACAACATCATTTAAACCTTATTGCAAAAATAGTAACAGGCAAAACTGCTACCGAAGTTATTAGGGCGCGAAGTATTTTAGAGGCAAAACGACTTTTGACTTTTACTGACCACTCCGTTTCTGAAATTACAACCCGGCTTAATTATTTTGACAGCTCCTATTTTGCCAAACTCTTTAAGGCGGAAACAGGCATGTCGCCTATTGAATTCAAAAACAAAATGTCCGAAAAATACCGAAAAAGGTAGTTTTCCTTATAGCCGACGGCTTTTTCTTCTCCCATCTTTGCAGTGTCGATAATGACACATAATTTTAAAAGATGAAAAGATGAAAAAATTAGGATTACTAGTTACCGTGAAAGCAAAAAATGGAAAAGAGGAAACTGTTTCAAATTTCCTTGCAAATGCAGTTGGGTTAGCACGTCAAGAAGACAAAACGCTAACTTGGTATGCTTTTCAAATAGACAACTCTACTTACGGCGTTTTTGATACTTTCGAAACCGAAGAAGACAGAGATGCACATCTTACAGGTGAAATAGCAAAAGCTTTGATGGCAAGTGCAGGTGAACTTCTGTCCGAAGCTCCTAAAATCGAAAAAATAAATATCCTTAGTAGCAAATAATTTAAAATTTACAAACAAACCTTAAATCTCAAAACAATGCAAGAAGAACAAATCAAAAAAAACGTTGAAGAAATTGTAGCCTTAGCGCTTTCCGGAAAAGGTGCAGACGTATGGGAAAAATTTTATCATGAATCTGTCGAGAAAATTGATTTAGACGGAGTATCGATTAAAGGAAAGCCTAATGTATTAGCCGCAAATCATAATTTATTGGGCAATATTACGGAAGTCCGTACTTATGAACACGTAGGCAGTTTAGTAAAAGGCAATAGAAGTTTTATTGTGTGGAATATAGATTTTGATGTAACAGGTGCAGGAACCATAAAGGCTACTGAGGTTTGTATTCAAGATTGGCAAGACGGTAAAATCATCAAAGAAAGATTTATTGCTTAAACAAAAAAGGATCACCGGTTTAATTCGGCATTCTATGAAATATCTTTACAAACCCGGGTTAATGATCCTTCTGTATGATTGTTCCTTAAGCAGATTTCTCGTTTAAAAATACATCCGTAAAACGGCACTATGTTAAAAGGTAATATGGCCGGTGTTTAAATTTAATGATCAAACTTAAGTAAGTTTCAAAACCCTTACCTTATACCACCGGTTGTTTGTGGCAAAAGGTAAGGGTATTGGCCGTACAGCAATGTTTACTTTACAAAACACCAAAATTGGTGCTAATCATTACTATGCTTTTAAATACATGTTTAATTAATAAAAACGTTGAATTAGCCGTTACCATTCTTACACATTAAGCAGCATTTTTCTTTCTTGACTTCAGAATCTTATCCCCATTAGATGTTGCCCAAGCGGCAAAAACAGAATACTGTTCCATAAGCTCATACCCAAGTGATGTTAATTCATATTCAACCCTTGGAGGTACTTCAGGAAAAATCTTTCTTGTAATTAATCCGTCAGCTTCCAGGTTCCTTAATGTTACTGTTAACATCCGTTGAGACACATCACCAATTTTGTGTTTTAATTCGTTAAAGCGCATTTTGCCGTGTCCGCCCAATGCCAGTATAGCCAGCATACTCCATTTATCGCTTACTCGTTCTATAATATCCCTTATAGGGCAAAATGTTTTACGGGTAGAAATTGCCTGTTCAAAAATATCTTTATATTTTTTTTCACCCTTTATCTGTTTAACGACCGCATTGGTTACATCGCTGTTCCCATGTAACGCCTGTGTACCCTCTTGTTTATGCATAAGTTACTATTTAATTTTGAGTTATTAAAAGTAACTATTAATCTTAAAAAAACGAAAAAATGACAAACAAAATTTTAGTAACAGGTGCAACAGGCACCATTGGAAAAGCAGTTATAAAAAGCCTGCAAACAAAACATGCCTCTTTTATAGCAGGCGTAAGAGAAAAGGAAACAGCTAAAGAAAAATTAGGAGGTGTTGACTTGGTTAAATTTGATTTTTCGGACGCGTCTACATTTGAAGAAGCAACCACACATGTTGATTCCGTGTTTTTATTAGGGCCACCGCTTGTGCTTAATTTAGTGGAGTTGTTAACGCCGTTTATTGATTTTTTAAAAAGAAAAAAAATCATGAAAGTAGTGTATGTTTCGGCTCTTGGCCTGGAACATGTAAAGGAACTGCCTTTTCACTCCATACTCGAAAAAAAATTAGCCGATGACGGGTTCGATTTTACAATCTTAAAACTTTCCTTTTTTGCACAAAATTTTAAAACCTATGATTGGGAAAATGTTACGCAGCGCCATATCACGTATGCCCCTGCCGGAACCGGTAAAGTTGCTTTTGTGGATGTTAACGATATTGGTGAAGCTGCCGCAGCCATCTTAACTTCGGGTAGGCATGCCAAAAAAACATATGTGCTTACAGGGCCTGAGCTATTATCCTATTTCGATGCGGCCACTATTTTATCGGATGTAACCGGCAAAACAATTACTTACCCGAATCCGTCTGCCGAAGAATACACAGGCGCTTTGAAGGCCGCCGGCGTTCCTGATTTTGTTGCCCCTTACATGATTAGCGTATATTCGATGATTGCTAATAATCATGTAAATATTATCGGCAACGATATTGAAAAACTTACAGGCAGAAAACCCAATACCCTTAGAAATGTACTGTCAGCACAGTTTTCATAAGCATCCATTTAATGGAGATTTTGAATAACAAACCATTAAATTGCTCACGTTGATTTACAGTTGCAGGGCGAACCGATGATAAAAAAGGCTGATCGTTAACCCGGCGATCAGCCTTATAGGATACTAAACGCTGCCAATGCAAATAAACCAGAGACGAAATTAAGGGGATAAATAAAATGCTGAAGAAACAAATCCTCCATAGGTAGAATTGAATGAGCTTTTACAGATTAACTTTAGGTTGTTGACTTAAAATATGGAAGACTGCTTCTATACACGAAATCCGAAAACTAAAACATCATCTGTTTGTTCACTTAATCCTTTCCATGTATGAAATGCTTCGTCTATCTTTTCTAATTGGTTACCGCAGGGAAGCCCTGATAGTGATGACAGGAGTTCTTTAAATTGCCTCGTGCCAAACTTACTGTTTTTTTCACCGCCAAACTGATCTGAAAAACCGTCAGAAAACAAATAAATTACATCTGTTGGTTCATAATTAATCTTTACATCAAACAAATTATTGAGCTGTTGTTCGTTTAAGGCGCTAAATGTTTTATAGGCCTTGTATTCTATTATTTCGTTTTTCTTTGCCAGAATTAAATTTCTATTCACGCCGGAGTATCTAATCTCTTTACTTGCCTTATGAATTTCTACTAAAGCAACGTCTAAGCCGTCCATGGTTTTTGTAGTTGGATTGTATCTCGAAAAAAGAAAATCAAGACGGCCGTAAAGTTCTTTAAGGATTTCTGAAGGTGAATTAACGTGATCTTTACGAATTATTGAGTCTAAAAAAGCAGACGTGATCATACTCATCATGGCTCCGGGAACACCGTGCCCGGTGCAATCTATGGCAGCTGCTAATATATAGTCACTAATTTCGGCTACCCAATAAAAGTCTCCGCTTACAATGTCCTTTGGCTTGTAAAAAACAAAATGATCTTCCAGGAAGCTTTCAATAATACTGCCGTGCGGGAGCAAACTTTTTTGTATTCGCTCAGCGTAATTTATACTATCCGTAATGTTTTTATTTTTTTCGTTAATTATTTCTTCATTTTGTTTTAGCGTAGTAATATCTGAATCTATTAATACAACTTTCTTTAATTTACCGTCAGCATTGAGAACGGGGCTTAAAGTAGAAGAAAGCCATTTTTTAGCGCCCATTAAATTGACGTGTGTTGATTCATATTGAATAACCCGATTAAGTTCTATTCCTGATTGTACAAATTTTTCAATATCCTTATTCGTACTGAAATTGGTTAACTTAATTTTTGCTTCAAGCAATGAATCCGCGTACTCTCTTCCAACAAATGTTATAAAACTTTCATTAGCCCATTCCAATTTCAAATGATTATCAAAAATTAAAATAATATTATCGGTATTGCTTGCAACTAATGACAGCAATTCCAACTCATTGTTTTTTTTATGAATCAGTTTATTAGCTTCAGATAATTCCGTGTTTTTTGATTCTAATACTTTCTTTTCCAGCTCTAAAGCATTAATTGAGTTTTGTTTTTTTAATGACGTTATCAATCGTTCATTGTTCTCTTTAGCATTTTTATTTTTAAGTTTTTCATATTCTTTAAAATAATGTAATGCTAACTTATAGTTTTCTGTTTTTTCATAATACGAGGCTAAAAGCTTATTACATTCAATAACAATAGCCACCTCGCCTAATTCAATTGCAGTTGAAAGAGCTTCATTATAGTGTGTTTCAGAATCTTTTAAGTTCATTCTTTCTGATTCAACACTTGCTAAACTCAATTTGGAATTTGCTATTCCCCTTAAATGATTTATGCTTTCAGATAGCTCCAATGACTTTTTAAACAAAGAATAAGCTAAGTCTAAATTGTTTTGCCGAACGTAAATTTTTCCTAAATTATTAAATGCATCAGCTAAGCCAAGAGTATCGCCGATTTCCTGTAATATTTCAATTGCTTGCCCAATACATAATGCGGCTTCATCGTATTTCTCTTCAATTAAATATACGTAGCCTATGTTTCCTAAATTATACGCTATTCCCTGCCGGTCATTTATAAGTTCACATATCGATTTTGCTTCAAAATAAGAGCTTAAGGCCTCATCGGTTTGATTTAATGAGTTGTATATATTTCCGAGGTTTCTAATAACATCTGTCAGACCCTGTTGGTTTTTAAGTTTTTCGAGCAGTGATTTTGCTTCCAACAGATCCGTTAACGCTTCGCCGTATTGCGAGAGTATATAAAGGGCTGTTCCTGAATTTCTATAGGATAATGCTAAATAATAGTCGGAATTAATTTCCTTACTAATTGTACGGATTTTTAATGCTGTTTCAAAAGAATCATTTGGCCTGCTTCGTCTTATATCCCAAGATTCCTTAACTAATTTCTCTAAATCTTTATGGATTTTAATTCTATTTTCTGAGAGCATATTGCTTTTTCCGGCATACAGGTAACGTAAACTTACTAACTATTTTCGAGTTTAATGACATGTTTTAAATGCAAAAATGTTAAACACTGTAGGCGGGATCCAAAAAACATAAAATAGTAGTTTAAGCTCATAAGCTTAAATCTGCATTTATACCAATGAAACGGATTAATCTTATTTAAAAACGTTTAACACGTATCGTTAATCAGACCCCACCATCTATAAGCTTCAGAGCATAAAAAAGCGAATCATTTCGTAATCCGCTTTTGGTGGGATCGACGGATGATGCCGGTGCAGATATGTTGCACTGTTATAATTACTTGAAAATCAATTTATATTTAAAAAGAGTATTTAATGCTTATGCAACATTTTTATAGTTACTGTTTGATAACTTTTTCAAATGCGGAGCTTCCTTTTTGTTTTAATTCAATAAAATAAATTGCTTTAGCTTGCTCGTCTATATTTATTTTATTTGTTCCTATGTACAATTGCTTTTCCAAAATCAAATTTCCAAGAGCATCATAAAGCTTTAATGAAGCTGTTTCCTGAACTTCTATAAAAAATTCGCCAGTATTCGGATTAGGATAAACAGCATTTTTTATTTCATCATTTTTGTATTGTGAAATACCCGTGCAAACTTGAGTTATTACATTTAACGTTTGAGTAGCACTTGGATAAAGACAACCTGGAGCTGAAACACTAACCACTCCGTTGCCTGACGACGATGTAACGGTTACAGAATTAGTAGAAGAAGAGCCTGTCCAACCAGCCGGAAAACTCCATATGTAACTTCCTGTTCCACTTACGGAATATGTAGCGCTACTTCCTTGACATAATATGGTAGATCCGCTTATAGCAGAAGGCGGATCGGCATTAATGCAAAATTTAACCAGAAAACCGTCTTTATCTCCGCCAAGTGTGTTCTGAAAACCACCGGATGCAATACCTGCGACTGAAGATGTTTCACCTGACAGATAAAGATTTTGTGATGCGTCAAATCTACAAGAGAACGGATATTCATCACCTCCACCGCCATAATAAGTTCCCCATTGTCGCGCTCCCGTATTGTCAAATTTTACTACAAAGGCATCATACGTGCCACCCGCAAAAGTATTTTGGTATCCGTTAAAAGCTATATTTGAGCTCGAAGCAGTTGCCCCTAAAAAATAAATATTCCCCGAAGTATCCGTCGTACAATAACGGCTATCATCATAATCTACTCCTCCAAAATAAGTAGCCCATATACGCCCTCCTGCTGCATTGAATTTGGCGAGAAAAGCGTCACAATATCCGCCTCCATAAGTATTTTGATATCCGGATGCTGAAATATTTGAAATAGATTGAGTAAATCCTGTTACGAATATATTTCCGGAACCATCCTGTACACAAGCAGTTGCCCCGTCATCACCGGAGCCGCCATAGTAGGTAGACCATTGCAGTGCCCCCGTATTATCCAATTTTACCATAAAGGCATCTGACGTTCCTCCACCAAACGTATTTTGAAATCCCGCCGAAGCAATACCTGTTGTTGATTCGGTTTGGCCGACAAAGTATATATTTCCCGACGCATCTAAAACACACGTTTTTCCGCTGATTTCCATTCCGGAGCCTCCAAAATAAGTGGCCCATTGGCGAACCCCGCTGCTATTAAATTTAACCAAAAATAAATCGTAGTATCCCCCGCCATAGGTATTTTGGTAACCTCCTGTTGCAATACCTGAACTTGAACCTGTTTCACCGGAAAAATATAAATTATCCGAAGCGTCTATGGCACAACAATGGCCAAACTCTCTACCTGTACCACCATAATATGTTGACCAAACA
>JBBRHI010000114.1:0-7727 GCA_038222995.1 Bacteroidia bacterium
AAACAGTAATTTGTCTAAAATATCCTGTTTTGTTTTATCTAATTTTGGATTAGCCGCCAATACCGCTTCAGATGTTAAAAGCACTTCAATTTCCTTTAACCCGTTTGTAAACAGTGTGCTCCCTGTGCTCACCAAGTCGCAGATGCCATCCGCCAGGCCAATACCGGGAGCAATTTCTACCGAACCTGTTATTTCATGTATTTCCGCTTTAACGTTGTTCTCTTTTAAATAATTACTTAAAATACGTTTATAGGTTGTGGCGATACGCTTTCCATTGAAGTCTTTAATAGACGTATAATTTTGGTCTTTAGGGATAGCCAATGATAAACGACATTTTCCAAAGCCAAGTTTATTTACAAGAGTTAAATTTTTATTCTTTTCAAGTAGCACATTTTCGCCCACAATGCCTATATCTGCTACACCGTCTTCCACGTACTGAGGAATATCGTCGTCTCTTAAAAAGTATACTTCGAGCGGAAAATTAGAGGCTTCCGTTCTTAATTTATTTAATCCTGTGTCAATATCGATCCCGCACTCTTTTAAAAGTTTTAATGAGCTTTCGCTGAGTCTTCCTGATTTTTGAATTGCGATCCTTAATTTGTTTTTCATAATGGTTTGTTAAGATTTTTGTAAATAAAAAAAGGCTTACCGATTGGTAAGCCTTATATATATTAAGTTTAATAAACTCTTATTAACTCCATATCATCATAGGCCTACCGGTTGGTAAGTGATGGCTATGATGCATATTAGATGTGAAAATCATTCGTGACAAATGTAAACTAAATTTTATTATTTCCAAAAATAAAAATTCGTTTACTATATTTCTTAGGGTTTACTTTTGGAAGGGCTCGTTTACAGTTCACTATAAACGGATATTTTTAATTTGCTATCGGGCATTTTTTCACAGTTAAGGTTGTGTTGCACTCTTGATGGTTCAGTGTCTTAAATTGAACAAATTAATAAATTCATATATTTTATACTTATAATGGTTAAGGGATAGAAAAGATTAAGCATTAAAATCCTTGAGGGATTTGTGTGTTTTTGGTTGTATAAAAAGATGCGAACACAATAGCTGCATGTTTTGTAAATGCAAACCTTTCTTTTTTGTGTTTATATATGTGTGACCTCGGAAAGTGATTGTAACTAAGGAAATGAAAAAACCCGGAAAACTTTCATTTACCGGGTTTACTTGTTAGTGAGTGGTACCTCCAGGGATCGAACCAGGGACACACGGATTTTCAGTCCGTTGCTCTACCATCTGAGCTAAGGTACCAACATTGGGCTGCAAATTTAAAAGAATAATTTGATTCCCCAAAAGAAATATTAAAAAAAGCTAAATGAGAATTCGTAAATACTATTTGGCTACTTTTATAGCGCTTGAATTTAGTTATAGATATTGGAAATACACGCGTTAAAGCAGCCCTGTTCAACAACGATGAATTGGTGGAGATCAAATGGTTTAGCTCCCCCGCTGAAGTATTAAACGATCTTACATTTATTGAACGGGCTAACCGGGCTATTATAGGTTCGGTAATAGATGAGACGGAACAGTTTTTGAAAAAATTAAATGAAATTATGCCGGCATGTTTATTTACATCACAGACTAAAATTCCTTTAAAAAACCTTTATCAATCAGTTTCTACCTTGGGTTCAGATAGGCTCGCCGCTTCTATAGGTGCCTTTGCGTTCTTTCCAAATTCAAATACATTAGTTATAGATGCAGGTACCTGTATAAAATATAATTTTACAAATGCATCGAACAAGTATTTAGGCGGAGGCATTTCTCCGGGCCTTAATATGCGCTTTAGAGCCTTGCATGAATTTACGGGTAAATTGCCCCTTATTAAAATGGATACGGAATATGAGGGCCTTATCGGCACTACTACACAAAACTCTATTTTAAGCGGCGTTATAACGGGTAGCATAGCCGAAATAGACGGGATTATAAGTTTATACAGGGCACAATATTCGGGTGTTATTTGCGTACTGACAGGAGGGGATAGTGAACACTTGGCAAAACAATTAAAAAGTAGCATCTTTACCCGGCAAAATTTAGTTTTACAAGGGCTTAATTATATTTTAAACGACGTCAATACATAGTGAATAAACAGATCTTATTTTTTAAAACTCTTTTTTTAGTATTCTTCGGCATGTGCGTAGCCGGGGGTTCTTATTCGCAGATACTTACATCGAGCCCTTACTCACGCTACGGTTTGGGAGAATTAAACTTACCTACTTTTGCTACGCCAAGTGCTATGGGCGGATCATTTATAGCATACCAACATGATAGTACCGCCTCACCCTTGTTTATAAATGCAGCCAACCCGGCGAGTTTATCAGGTTTGCGCTTCACTGTGCTTGAGCTGGGCGGACAATCTCAATTTACACGGATCAGTGACGGTTCAACATCTATTAAAAAAAGAAACCTTAACTTTTCTTATGCTTCGCTTGGATTTCCTCTAGGGAAGTCTGCCGGCGGTGCTTTCGGAATTATGCCCTATAGTTCAGTCGGCTACAATATAAGCTCATCACAGGAAGTAACCAATGTAGGTACAGTTAATTACCGGTTTGACGGCGTAGGCGGACTTAACAAAGCATTTATCGCGTCAGGCGTTAAACCGTTTCGCAGGCAGCTGGGAAAATTTTATCATTCGGCGTATCACGATAGCCTTGTAAAGCATAAAAGAACAAGTAAATACAAATTTGTAAGATTTACAAGAGAGTTGGCATCAGAGCTTTCTGTAGGCGTTAATGCTTCTTATTTATTTGGAAGCATCAATCAGAGCACACGTGTAATTTACCCGGGTTCTATTACGTATTTTAATTCGTTACGGCAACGTACTATACAGGTAAACGATTTTATTTTTAATGCCGGCCTTCAAACACATTTTTCTATTGATTCGGTAAAATACCATGGCAAAGATTCTTTAAAGCAGGGCCATAGAAGAATTTTAAAAGAAAAGATCAGGATCGGTTTCGGGTTTTTTGCGGCAATTCCTTCGGGTGTAAGTGCCAAGCAAAGTAATATTATTTATAGTTACTCCTTAGACGGCTTTGGTGTAGAGACGCCTAAAGACACGGTTTTAAATTCACAGGAGGTACACGGGAGTATTGTATTGCCTTTAGAAACAGGCTTCGGGTTATCTATAAAAAAAGGAGACCGATTAACTGTACTGATAGATGCGGCTACTACCAATTGGAGCGGTTACCGTTACTTTGATGAAAAAAACCTGAACTTCACAAACAGTTACCGTGTATCGGCAGGCTTAAATTATGTGCCGAACCGCCTTGCGTACAACTCTTATCTTAAACGTGTGCAATACCGGTTAGGGGCATCATACACAAATGGTTACCTGGACCTTAAAAACACAAAGGTGAGTAATTATGCTGTTACCGCAGGGCTTGGATTGCCTGTAGGATTAGGTAGGGCAGAAGACCTCGCCGTGGTTAATATTACAGCGCAGTTTGGAACTATGGGAACCGTTACAAATAATTTAATACAGGAAAAATATATCCGACTTATTGTTGGGTTTACATTTAATAACCGTTGGTTCCGAAAATTCAAATACGATTAATTTATAACCATGCGCACACTTAAACAGAGTTGTATCCTGCTTGGCATTATTTCCGGTGTTTTAATTTTTTCAGGTTGCGAAACAAACCGTGACGAAGTAATGGCTATGGGCAAGAAAAAAATTATGCCTTCGCAAACGGGTAAGGATATTACGATGCTGTATACCGATTCGGCCCAACTGAAAATACGCCTGGAAGCACCGCAAATGCTCATGTACGACAAAGGCATAAAGGAGCCGATGACCATTATGCCAAAAGGATTATACGTTGTTTTTTTTGACGGTAAGGGAAAAGAAAGCTCAACCTTAAAAGCAAATTACGGTGTACGGTATGAAGCCAGCCGGCGTATGGAAGCAAGGTACAACGTAGAAGTGGTAAATGTTACCGGCGAAAAACTGAATACGGAGCACCTGGTATGGGATGAGAATACAAAACAAATTACTTCAGACGCATTTGTGAAAATTACTACTGCCAAAGAAATTATTATGGGTAAAGGATTAAGATCGAACCAGGATTTTACGGAGTACGAAATTTTAGAAGTGACGGGTACTTTAAGAGTAGAAGACAATCAATTATAAGCATGAATAAGTTTTTTAGAATATTAGAGATCATCTGGCTCATAACAGCTATAGGATGCGCGGCAATAGCCGTTTATTTTTTAATTATTAAAGATTCAGACAGTGCCTTGTATTTTGTGTTTGTATTTATTATAGCTTCTATTATGTATTTACTGCGCAGGCATCAACGCATAAATCAAAATAAGGTACTTCAAAACCAACCGCCGCAAAAAAAATGAACCCTGCCGTTGCTATAATAGGCGGTGGTGTAAGCGGAACATTAATTGTTTTAAACTGCTTAAAGCAGGCATCCAAACCTTTGGATATTTTATGGTTCGACGGTAAGGATGCCTTTTGTAAAGGCTTAGCTTATTCAACAGTGGAAGAAACTCATCTGTTAAATGTAAGAGCGTCTAACATGTCTGTTTTTACGGATGAACCCGGGCATTTTGTAAATTGGCTTGTGCACAAAAAACTGCCCTATTCGGCAAAAGATTTTGTTCCGCGTAAACTATTCGGGACCTACATTTTAGAAACTTATACGGCATTAAAAGAGATTAATCCGCACGTTAAAATTATTCAGAAACCGGAAGAAGTGAAAGCCGTGAATTTAATTGACGGTAAATATGTGCTTACAACTGAAAGAAACTATACCGCCGACAAGGTTGTATTGGCTCTCGGTAATTTTTTGCCGGCACATCCCCGTTCCGCATCAAACGAATTTAAAACATCGCCAAACTATTTTCAAGACGCTTTTAACCCCAAAGCCGCAGAAAAGATCCTTGCCAATAATAATACGCTTACGCTTATTGGTGCCGGCTTAACAATGGTTGATGTGGTGGTAGGGTTAAAGCATAAAAATTACAAGGGCAATATATATGTTATTTCACCGCACGGCTATTTACCCCAGGCCCATAATGACAGCCTACCCGCTATTGAAAATTTTATGGACCCTGCCATAACGTATTCGCTTAGTGATATTGTAAGAATAGTTAGATCAAAGTTAAAAGAAACGCGTAAAAAGAACATGAACCCGCAAAGTGTTATTGATGCATTGCGGCCACATTTGCAGGGGCTTTGGTTAGGATTTTCTATAGAGGAAAAAAAACGGTTTTTAAGACATTTGCGCCACAAATGGGGCGTAGCCAGGCATAGGGTACCGCAAGCGAGCATGGAAATCATTACAGGGTTAATGCATGATAAAAAACTGACTGTATTAAGGGGCAGGATTTTTACCATTGATACAAAAACAAACGGTTTTGACATTCGGTATACCGATTCATCCGGGGAAAAAAGATCGCTGCATACCACTATCATTGTTAATTGCACCGGCCCCGAACCCGACATCACTAAAACAGATTCTGCTTTGGTTAAGCAGTTAATACATAGCTCTTTAATTTTAAGCCACGAATTGGCTTACGGCCTCCATGCCGCAAGAGACGGAGCCATCTCAAACTCCCTTTTTACAATAGGCCCCCCTTTAAAAGGAGTTTTATGGGAAAGTACGGCTGTGCCTGAAATTAGAGTACAAGCGCGCGAAATTGCCGCGAAAATTATTTTTGATTAATTTTTTCGTTATTCAGCAATAATTTTATCTTTGCATTCCTTAAATTAAGAACAAACATGAGTATTTTAGAAAAAATTCGCAGTAAAACCGGACTATTGGTCGGGATTATTGGATTGGCCCTGGTTATTTTTATTTTAGAAAGCTTATTAGGCTCCGGTAGCGTGCTTTTTGCGAATAACGATTCATTAGTCGGAAAAATCGGCAGCGATAAAATTGATTATGCGGCATTCAGTACAAAAGTAAGTGAGCAGATCCTGCAGATCCAGCAATCAAACCCCAATGCTACTATTGACGAAAAAACAAAAGAGCAAATCATTGATCAAGTCTGGAACCAAATGATCAATGAGCGTGTGATTAAAACACAGTATCAAAAATTAGGTATTTCGGTATCGGATGAAGAATTATATGACCTGATGCTGGTTCACCCTCATCAGTATGTGATCCAACAATTAACGGATCAGCAAACCGGTAAGGTGTATGAAGGGTTTGCCCGTCCTGACGGTTCGTTAGACGTTGTAAAATTAAATCAATGGGTTGGACAGATGAATGCCGACCAGGAAAAATTCTGGAAACAGTTAGAAAGTTCTATCTCTGATTTACGTACTGCCGAAAAATACAATTTGTTGATCAGAAAAGGAATGTATGTTACTACCGCTGAAGCAAAAGACGCGTTCATCAATCAAACAAAACAGATTAACGTAAGCTTTGTTATGAAGCGTTATGCAATGGTTTCTGATTCAACCGTTAAAGTAAGCGAAGAAGACATTAATAATTATTACAACAAACATAAAGCTGATTATAAAGTAGCTGAAACTACCCGTAAAATTGAATATGTATCTTATGATGTATTGCCTTCTAAATTAGATTATGAAGCGATACAAAAAGATGCAATCCGTGTAGTAGATGAATTTAAAGGCAAAACGGCTAAAGAAGATTCCTCTTATATAGCTCAAGAAACAGAAGGCGGGCAGGTAATGATCTCGGGATACACTAAAAAAAATATGATCATTGCTGATTCTACAGTTTATTCGGCTCCAAAAGGAACTGTTTACGGCCCTTACACTGAGGGTACTTTTATTAAAGTTTATAAATTAACCAACGTTAAATCCATTGCTGATTCTGCTAAGGTGCGTCACATCCTTATTGGCTTACAAAGCCCTAAAACACAGCAACAACGTACACCGGCAGTTGCAAAACGCGTGGCAGACAGTTTACTGACATTGATCAAAGAAAAAAAGGTAACATTTGATACTTTGGTAAAAACAATGTCTGACGATTTAGGTTCTATTGATAAAGGCGGAGATTACGGTTGGTTTGATGAAAACAAAGGCTTTGTGGATCCGTTTAAAAATGCCGGTTTAGAAGGAACTGTAGGTAACATTACAGTAGTTCCTACACAATTCGGGTTTCATATCATAGAAGTAATGGCTGTTTCTAAAACACGTCATAATTCTTACACTATAGCTCAAATTACCAAGTTGATCGCGCCAAGCTCTGAAACAAACCAAGAGTATTATAAATTGGCAACTGATTTTGCAGGGAAAAATCAAAACTCTGAATCGTTCATTAAAGGCTTGGAAACGGAAAAATTAAATAAACGCATTGCTGAAAATGTAAAAGAAGGGGACAAAAATTTACCGGGCCTTGACGGTGCTAAGGATTTAGTGCGTTGGATGTATAAATCTAAAAAAGGAGATGTTTCACAAGTGTTTGAGTTTAAAGACCGGTTTATTGTCGCTAACCTGGTTGGCATTAAAGAAAAAGGAATTGCCCCGTTAGAGGAAGTAAAAGAAGATGTGACCATGAAAGCAATTCGCGATAAAAAAGCGGAGCAGTTTATGGCTGAATTTAATACTAAAGCGGGTTCATCCAAATCTATTGATGATATAGCAAGTAAAATGGGACAATCGGTTGAAAAAGCAGAGAACCTTACATTTGCCTCTTACAACGTTGCTGCCATAGGCAGGGAAGATGCTTTAATAGGAACTGCAACCGCTATGAAAAACGGCGCTTTAAGCAAAGCTATTAAA
>JBBRHI010000115.1:0-7724 GCA_038222995.1 Bacteroidia bacterium
CTTTATAACAGTGAAGAAAAACAAAAGCAACGCATTATTTTATGTTCTGTTATTGCCGGCTTAATATTAGTTGCTATTTTTTCACTGTTTCTATATAAACGCTTTAAAGTGATTCAAAAACAAAATACGGTTATAGAAAAACAGAAAAAAGAAGTTGAACTGCAAAAAGAAGATGCCGACAGGCTAAGGGATATAGCCGAATCGCAAACTGTTATCGCTATACAGCAAAAGCAGATAACCGACCTCAAACAGAAAGAAATAATAGACAGTATTAATTATGCGAAACGCATACAAAACGCTTTATTGAAAGATGAAGACCATGTGGGAGAACATTTACCGCCACACTTTATTTTATTTAAGCCCAAAGATATTATTTCGGGCGATTTTTATTGGTCGCTCGAAAAACAAGGTTATTTGTACTTTGCGGCTGCCGATTGCACAGGGCATGGGGTTCCCGGAGCTATGATGAGCATGTTGGGGATAGCTTTTTTAAATGAAATTAACAGCACACCCGAGTTATTAAGTCCTGCGGATATCCTTAATAAATTAAGAACACGAATCATAAAAGAGTTAAACCAAACCGGTAAGGACGGCGAAAATAAAGACGGCATGGACATTTCATTAATACGTTTAAATTTAACTACTAAAGAAATGGAATGGGCAGGTGCAAATAATTCAATTTACCTGGTTGTAAACGGCGAGTTATCAGAAATTAAATCTAATAAACAACCTATCGGCTTTACAATTAATATGCTGCCTTTCACCAATCACCGTCTTCAATTAGCAAAGGATACTTTGTTATATTTATTTACCGACGGCTTCGCCGATCAGTTTGGCGGGTCGAGGGGAAAGAAATTTAAGTATGCTCAATTGAAAGGCCTTTTGCTTACTATGATAAACCAATCCATGGAAGCACAAAAAGAAATACTGGCAAATACTTTGAATAGCTGGAAAGGAAACCTTGAACAGGTAGACGATATATTAATTATTGGAATGAACGTTTAAATTATTTCAAAATGCCTAAACCTCTGATCACCATATGCTTACTTATTGCTTCTAATACCTTTATGACCATTGCTTGGTACGGGCATTTAAAATTTAAACATGTAGGCCTTATTCCCACAATACTTATAAGTTGGGGAATTGCTTTAATGGAGTACAGCCTAATGGTGCCCGCCAATAAAATAGGAAGCGACCTTAACGGCGGCCCTTTTAATATGTTCCAGTTAAAAATTATACAAGAGGTTATATCCATTAGTGTATTTATAACATTTACTTTATTGTTTTTTAAAACAGAAACCTTACGATGGAATCATATTGTTGGTTTTTTGTGTTTATTTATTGCGGTATATTTCTTTTTTAAAAAGTAAATTTATCGCGTGAAAGAAGTCACCCAAATACTCACCGATTTAAAACGTCGCATCTTTAAACCGGTTTATTTTTTAAGCGGGGAAGAAGCTTATTATATTGACCTGATCAGTGATTACATTGAAAAAAATGTGCTTGATGAAAGTGAGCAGGAATTTAACCAAACTATTCTTTACGGTAAAGATGTAGACATGGACACTATCATTTCTGCAGCTAAACGTTTCCCGATGATGAGCGAGTACCAGGTGGTAATTGTAAAAGAAGCTCAAAACTTAAAAGAATTGGGTAAAAGCTCGGGAGGCAGCGATGACGAGGAAGACGAAACTCCCGTAAAAAAAGCATCAGGGTCAACAAATGCCCTAACAGCCTATTTGCAGCAGCCTCAAACGTCTACGGTTTTAGTATTTTGCTACAAATATAAAACACTCGATAAAAGAAGCACCATTTATAAATCACTTCAAAAGAACCACGTTTTTTTAGAAACAAAAAAACTGTATGATAACCAGTTACCGGATTGGATCACCACTTTTGTACAGGAAAAAAAATTCAAGATAGGTGTGAAAGCGTCCTTTTTACTGGCTGAATTTTTAGGCAACGATCTTTCTAAAATAACCAACGAAGTAGAAAAGCTATTGATCAATTTAAAAGAAAGCGATGAAATTACGGCTGAACTGGTCATGGATAACATCGGGATCAGTAAGGAATTTAATGTATTTGAGTTACAGGATGCCCTGGCAAAAAAAGATATTTTAAAAGCAAACCGCATTATTAATTATTTTTCCGCCAACGAAAAAGAACATCCCGCAGTAATGACGCTTAGTTCACTCTATGGATATTACTCTAAAATTTTATTATACCATTTCTCCCCCGATAAATCAAAGTTTGCCGTTGCACAGGCTTTGGGCGTTAACCCGTTTTTTGTTGACGGATATGCTAAAGCCGCTCAAAACTATGGTACAGCTAAGCTTAAGTCTATCTTCGGCTATTTAAAAGAATATGACCTGAAGACAAAAGGCGTAGATAATTCAGGAGTGAATAATGGTGAATTGATGAAAGAAATGATCTTTAAGATTTTGCATTAATTAAGCAATTTTAATTTTCTAAACTTTTGCTCCAGTAAAATATTACGACCACTCGAAGCCCCTATACTGGAATATAATATTTCTAAATTTTTATTTAAAATAAGATGCAAAGGATAAGTATGACTTAAAATATGTTTATCATTTGATAAAGCAGCTAAAAATAATTTCATATCATTAATCGCAACAAAATGTTTTAATGAGACTTTCTTTTTCTTTAAAAAATTTATAATTTTAGTATCATCCTGATCTGTCATAATTATACACTTAACAGTTGAGGAAAGATGGCCGGCTAAAGAATCTAGGTAAGGCATCTCTTTAACGCAAGGAATACAGGTGGTATGCCAAATATTTAAATAGAAATAATCAATTTTTGTGGTGTCAACTTTATTAATTACTAATTCCTCGAAGAAACTATTGCTGTTATTTTTTATTGAAGCTTGATTTAAAAAAATCCTTTCAAGTTTTTTATATTCTAAATGTTTCATATAAATAAAGTATAATGCAACTCCATTTAAACAAAAGGAAATATAAAATAATAACCTGAAAGGATTTTTAAATTTCATTAACTATCAACTTTGCTAAATAAAGCAGCTAATTTCTTATTAAACACTTCATAAAATCCGGCTTTTATAATTAAAACATCATTATTTGGCAATTTCATTGTTAGATCTGTTCGTATCTCGTATGTGCAGTATATCTTTTGTTTATTATATTCTGCGAGTTGATCTTGTGTAGGATTGGGTGTATTATACAAACTTAAATCTGCTGGCACATTATATAATGTAGGGGATGTTGTTAAACCCGGGCTAGGGAATACAAATGCACTATAATCATGACACCACGTTAAATAGTCTCGACCGGGACAATAAATATTTACACAAAATGTATAGCCCCATCCACCAAGTTGATAAGCGTTCCCGCTGTAGCAAGGAGCAACGTGAGGCTTAGGTGATTCCATAGTAATTGTCTGGATAGCTTTTGCTGAAAACGTTATGCAGCATGCTACCATTAATGTCAATAAAGTTTTTTTCATTTTGTTATTTTTTAATTGGTTAATATTATTTCAAATGTAGTTAAATAAAAACAGATTACATTGTAAAAACTAATATCTAATATTAAAATACCTATATATGAGTATCTAATAAATTTAATTATTACTCAAGAGAACGATATTTTACTATATAAATCTACTTATATAACTCCACCTTCGTTTCCACATCCGATCGCACCGTAAATTTTTTCTCGATTGTGTAAATAGAACCTTTCAATGCTTTAGAGCGCCATTCGATCCTATAATTACCGGGCTGTAAATAATAAACCTGCGAGGTAGAATTATTTAAATTACATACCCACTCCAGTTTTTTAGTGTCCTTTAATATACACCCGTCGCCGTTGTCGAGTGCCTTAACCGTAAGCATTCCGGCATTAGGCAACTCAATTAATTTTGTTTGCGATTGCTCTACCTTTACGCCGGTAATATACGTACGCGGCAAGGTTAAAATTTCAAGATCGTAGTTACCCGTAATATAAATTTCTGATGTATTCATCTGTTGCACATTTAAGGTTTGCATATTACTGCTTCCTTTCCTTACAATGCTTTTTATTCGCTCATTAAAATTATAAACTCCCTGCGGCCTTCTTAATTCAATAAATCCCTGGGGAGCATCAATAGGAATAATGGTATGCTTGCCCTGCGTGAGCTTTATATCCTTACTTTCAACAGGCGGTATAGTATGCGCTACTACTTTATAGGTTGGATAATCATCAAGGTACAAAGTATCGGGATTATGTAACCGGTTTAAGGTGTGAATATAATTGTAAACGTATTTTCCGGTACCTATGTTATAAAAGGTCATATTCACATTTGTTTCGGTTGGCAGCGATTTTGTGTCCAATAAATTCACCTGCGACGATGTTTTGTTTAATTTTTGTTTAGAAATAATGGTACTGATATCTGTTATAAGATCAGCATCATCAAAATCATAATAATCGCCTACACATTCAAATGTTTTTATTTGCTCAGGCGATAATCCTATCCCGATGATAAAAGGCTTTAACACGATCCCTTTATCCCCGAGCTTTTGCCTTGCTAAACAAGGGTCTCCGCCACACTCTTCTATTCCGTCGGTAATTAAGATAATCATGTTAACGGCCTTGGTATCGGGAAAATCGTTGGCCGATTCAGTTAATGAATGTTCGATAGGCGTGATACCGGTTGGTTGAGCCTCTGCCACTTTTGATTTTATTAATGCTACATTTCCTTTCGAAAAAGGGACAACCAGTTTTGAATCTTTACAATCGCCCGGCGGGTACTTAACTGTATGCCCGTACATACGCAACGCAAACTGTATGTTCTTTTGCTTATTTAAACTGTCTAAAAATTTATAAAAAAGATCCTTGGCGCCCTGTATGCGGGTTTTATCGCCGTGTTTTGTTTTCATGCTGTTACTGGCATCAAACACAAATAATACCCTTGTAAATGCAGGTTCCGTTTTTTTTACTTGCGCATTCAACGACGTGCGATAAAACGCAAATACAATACTTAATACGATGACTATGAAATGCTTCATTTATTTATAATCCCAAAAATAACAAGGGATACGTTTATAAAATGAATTATCCGGGAAACTT
The DNA here is from genome assembly GCA_038222995.1 of Bacteroidia bacterium. Classification (GTDB taxonomy): domain Bacteria; phylum Bacteroidota; class Bacteroidia; order B-17B0; family Aurantibacillaceae; genus UBA4416. The sequence goes on from JBBRHI010000115.1 coordinate 5,082, forward strand.
ATTAAACATGTAATGCTGAGAATTACTTAATAAGGGTTAGGTAACCTTTTAACTGAATAAATTCGCCGCGGGCGTTCTTATATTCAATAAGGTAAACGTACACGTCGTCTTTGCCGCCTTTACCATCCCAACCTTCTGTATCACTGCTTGTTTGAAACACTTTACTCCCCCACCGATCAAACACGGTAACTTTATAATCTGTTTTTTCAACATACTGCGCTACAGGCAGCCAAATTTTATTTAAGCCGTTAGGGCAAAACGAATTGGGAACAAATACACTTACTTCCACATAAGCATCTGCGGGATTGGATTGTGCCACATCTTGGAAACCGTAAATATTTCCTCCTCCTTCAACCGCTTCCACATAATAGGAAAATTTACCCCGGTCGCTTACAAATTCTTCTACATCATCTACATAAAGCCGTGTACCGTAAGGCACGTTTGTTACAGGCGATGTATCGAATATTCCGTTAACTGCACGGTAAATATTATAAGACGCTACATTGCCCGACCAGCTTGAGTAATCATCCCAGGTTAAGGTGTTATAAAAAATATTTTCAGTATCGTTGGACACATGAAGTAATACTGTTTTAGAGATATTACTAAACTTACCCGGATTCCCGCAACTGTCGTAGATCTGTATTTTATAGTAATAATTTTTCTCGGTAACACTTACTTCCTTATCAACATAAGTTTGAAGCGTAGACGATCCTGCTGCCGGCTGGTAACTTATTTGGTTGAAGGTAATACCGTCTTTGGATTTAAAAATAGCGGCTCCCTTATAAGCCCTGCTGTTATCAATAGCATAGGTTACATTTATCGCTTTGTCAGGAGTTACACTTACTGATCTTATATAAACGTAGGCGGGGCCCTGCGGCGCTGTAGCTATCAAACATTTTACGTTTGAATTTGCGGTAATAGTTTCTCCCGTATTAACCACTTTAACAAAGTAGCAATACGTATCGCCGGGATTTAAACCCGGATGCGAAAATGTGGTGGCCGGTGTAGACCCTAAAAATGCAGGAGCTCCTCCGTTTACGGAACAGTAAATATTATATTTTAATTCACCGTTAAGTAAATTTACATAACGGGTCCAGGATAGCTTACTTGTTCTCGCACAAAAATCGTAACCTAGGCTTAAGTAAATAGTGGTTTGAGGTTTTGGAGAAATAATACTGATATTTTTACAGCTGTCTAATACAGCAATTAAATAAGTTTGTGGGCCGGTGTCCGGAAGGAGAGGATTAACATCCGTATAAGTCGTCGTAAATCTTCCGTTAACCGTATCAATTGCTGAATTGACACCCAATATTACTTTATAAATAACATAACGGGTTGCATCAGGCGAAGTAGAAGGCTCCCAGCCTAATGTAGCACTTCCGTTTGCATTAACAGATACAGAATCTAATAAAGGGGCTCTTGCCGGCCATTGGTCATGAAATACGGCACCGTCAATATTGGATTGTGATGTACAACCCGCGCCGTCGTCGGTTAACACTTTGTAATTATAGTAAACATTGCAAAGCGATATAGTATCGGTAAATCTTAAATTAGGCCCCGCATATATTTGTGTCCAAACCGTTGTCGGGTTTTCGCGGGTAAGTGTAAATGAGGTGGATGCACTCGGTAATAAAGGTGTATGCGTTTTGTTCCAGGTAAAAGCCACTAATGCGGTGCTGGATCCCCTGTTTAAAAAAATAGATTGCAAGGTATCGGATGGCAAAGAAACAGAAGACCCTCCGCTGCTGATGGTTTGAATATAATAATACTTAAATTGTATATTCCCTCCTGCTCCCACTTCTGTAAAGGTATTTTGCGTGTATGTATTAACCAATGTAGATGTATACGGGCCGGTGGGAACTTGCGAAGAAAAGATTTTGTAACTTGTAAATAAACCGGACGGATCGGGAGGAATAACCCAGGTAATGGTAATATCTCCTGTGGCGTTAACGGATGCACAACGCAGAGATGGCGGGCCAACTTGGCATAATACATTACCCGAGATCAAAAATCCTAAAATAACCGATAGATATGCACTAAATTTTCTCAACCAAAAGACTTAAATTATTGTTTTTCAATAACAAAGAAACGAAAATTAGGGCACTTTAGTGTGTGAAAAATGCAAAAAACTTTTAAATGAATGCTTTTGCTGAGTAAGCCGCTAATATTGATGTATTTTTAACCCTATCCCGCAAAAAACAATATTTTTGTATCGACATTTTAAATTTAAAATTATGCAACAGGCTTATATAATAAACGGTGTAAGAACTCCCATCGGAAACTTTGGAGGAACGCTTTCGGCCGTTCGTGCGGATGACTTAGCAACGTTGGTTTTAAAGGAACTCATGAAAAAAAATCCGACGGTTGACTGGACAAAAGTAGCGGATGTGATTATGGGTTGTGCGAACCAGGCAGGCGAAGATAATCGCAATGTGGCGCGTATGGCGGCTTTAATGGCCGGCTTACCGGTTACAGTACCCGGTCAAACCGTAAACCGTTTATGTGCATCGGGCTTAAGCGCAACCATTGATGCGGCAAGATACATTCAGTTAGGTGACGCTGAACTGATGATAGCGGCAGGTATTGAAAATATGACGCGCGGCCCTTGGGTGATGAGTAAAGCAAGCTCTGCCTTTGGAAGGG
>JBBRHI010000116.1:0-7704 GCA_038222995.1 Bacteroidia bacterium
AAAATTATTTTCTCAAGTTCGGTTTTGATAAAAGCCATTTTTTCATTTCCGGTAAATACAGGTGTGTTGAGGCTTTCTTTAGCGGCTTTAAAATCAGGCATATCATCATGCATGGTTGTGTTTGCTGTTTTTTGTGAAACCCAGTCAAATATCTCGCTTACCTTTTCCGAATAAATATCTAATTCATTGAGCGGTTGTCTTCCCTCAACTTCATTAATAATTAAGGCAAAAGAAGTTGTTTCGCGTGCAATGCGAATAAAGGTCCCAACCTTTGCAAAGCTAATGTCAACCTGCCGTTGAATGTTTTGAGGCTCTTCATACATACGTTGCACGCAGGCAAACACATCATTATTGGCTGCCTCTGCCAGGCGGCGGTTTTTATGCCATGATTCATTGGGGGCAAGCCGGTTATTAAAATAAAGAATGGCCTGTTTTAAATAATTTTTATTTTGAGTTAAAGCATTTACCAATAACACCGGGAAACGTTGCTTTTCCCACACAGGCCAAAAGGCGTAGCTTGCAATAACGGCTAAAAAAGCGCCGATTAGCGTAGAAAGCACCCGCCAGCCTATTAATTCCCACGATCCCTGCTTAGAGATCTGCATCATAACCACCATCATGACGGTTACAAAAAATACACCCACTTTATAATTGTTCCTTAAAAAATAAGCTACTAAAAAAGAGGTAACAACCAATAATCCCACAAAGGCTTCGTGCGGGAAAGGCAGCAACATTACTACGCCGCCTAATACAATACCGGCAACCGTACCAATGGTTCGTTCAATGCCCTTTTTGCGGGTAGCGCCATAATAAGGCTGTATAACGATGAGCATGGTTAAGGCTATCCAATGGCCGTGATCGATCTTGAAAAATTTGTAAATAAAAACCGCTACGGTTAAGCCAAGCGCTACGCGTAGCGCATATTTAAATTGTTGCGAATCAATGTTGAACATCTCTCTTATAAACTCCATTAATACACGTGGTTTTAAGCCCGCTAAAAAATGATTAAAAGACAGTTTATAATTTTCAAGGTAATCGCTTTTTTTAAAATTAAGTTTTTCTTCGATCTGCGAAATAGTTTTCTGTAAATAATGATGCCCTTTATGAAGAGCCTCTATTAAATGGTGTAATGCACGCTTTTCTTTTTCATTTAAAATGAGTTCTTCGCAGGCTTCTTTAAAAAGCTCTATGGCTATTTCGAAACGTTTTACCCTTATTTTTGCCATCGTCAGATCCTCTGCCCTTAATGTAAAGATAACAATGGAAATGCGGGCTGTAGCTTGTGTTAAGGAGGATAAGGTTTTGTAGAGCACCGAATTTTTAACGGGCTTTAAATCCTCACTGTCCAAAACCTCCAGCTCTTCATGCATTGTATTAAGCACTGCCCCAAATAAGGAAGATGTTTTTCTGAGCTCCATCATCATGTCGTAGTGCTGTGCTTTTAAACGAGTATTGCTTTGCCGTCGTTCAAACAATTCAACCGACAGGTCAATGGCTTTTCGGATATCCATTTCTTTTTCCGTAACGGCAATGGCATCCATATTTTTATCTTCGGTAATATAACGGAGAATAAGCGCATCTAAAAATTCGGTATTCTCTTTCCAGATAGTGGCTACCGATCTTCTTAAAGGGTTAGAAGCCGTGAACGGAAATGAAAGCGCCGTTATTAAAATAGACCATAAAGCGCCTCCAAACACATAGTAGCCGAAATGAAGCGAAGTTTGAAAATCGACCGGGTTTGAAATTCCGAATAAAAAAAGAAACCTACCGCTACACCAATGCTCGAACCGTAATTACTCCAGTTGCGAATAAGGGCTGCAAACATGCCTACTACAAACATGCAGATCACGCATAATAGTAACGAGCTCCCGGCAAACATCCCTATTACAGCCGCTATAAAAATTAAGATCGCTTCTATAAACTGGATAATGATTTTTCGGTAATGCGAACCTCTGTAATCAATCAACGAAAGCATATAAGCGCCGAAAGCTGCCCATATAATTTCGTAAGAAAACCCTCTCCACAGAGGTAATACAATTAAAGGAACATTTAGCGCCAGCACAACCCTTAAAGCCCAGCTGATAGTAGGCTCCAGGTATTCCTGCTGCAAAATGGTATTAAATTGTTTGATGGGCTTAAAGCGCATAGACTCTGCAATAAAACGCTAAAGATACGAAGGCACGTTTTAAATACAGAGTCTAAAGTATTAAAATACTTAAAAACAGGATACTTACTTTTTGGAAGGCACCGTTTTTTTGTCATCAACCGGTGCGGATACTTCTCCTAATGTATAGGCATGTTTTTGTGGAGGAGGAGACGGTGCCACTGAAACTTTGCCCATCATTTTTGTATGAGTGGGCTGAGGTTTTGGTTTAACACATGTTTTAACGGTATCTTTTAATTGAGGCGCTACTCTCACACTGCCCATAACAGGTTGAGGTTTTTCTACCCTCACATCGCCTTTTATATGCACATCACTTTGTGCTTGTGCACCGGATGCATTAAAGAGCCACATACCAAATGTAAAATAAACAATGACTGCAAAGCGTTTAATGAATTCAAAACGCTTAAACCGATCAAAGAAAGCATTGAAGGAAAGGGTTGTGAGTTGCTGTTCTTCAAAGCGGCCGCAAATTTTTTCCTGTTGCTTACCGGCAAAAAAATCTTTTATTTCTTCAATGGATTTAGTGCTGAAATCTATGACTGTTTTAACGCATTTATTGCAAAATGCTCCTTGTTGATTAGGCGTCATGTCGTCCCAGTTTTCATGACAAGGTTTTTTAATTGAAATATCCATATTGCTTGGTTTTTACATTTAGATGCAAGGCAATTTTAGATTCCATAAACCGGATTAAATTTTTTTCGGAAAAGTCTTTCAGGCCAATATAAAAGCTGATCCGGCGGCGAAGGTAATTACAGTAAAGATATATACTGTATTATGTGAGCTACTTTGTTACATCTATAGCGATGTTTACGGTTACGTCGTTAGCCAGAACCCAGCTGCTGTCGCCCACTTTATAATCGAGGCGGTTTATTTTAAATGAACCCGTAAGTTTTGCTTTTCCGTCGGTTTCGGTAAAGCTGAATGTAACAGGAACAGTATTGCTTGTACCTTTAATGGTTAATGTAAAAAAACCTTTAAATTTTCCGTCCGCTTCTTTAGAGAAACTTGTGGCCTTCATCGTGATCTTCGGAAATTTACCGGCGTTAAAGTATTCTTCTTTTTTTAAATGGTTATCTCTCGCATTAATGGATGTATTAATTGTTTGTACATCTATACTCGCTTCTATTTTATTTCCGAAACCTTTTGCTGCATCAAAATTAATCGTGGCGTCTAAGCCTTTGAAACTACCGTCGACTGTGAGCCCTGCATTTTTTATTTTAAACGTAACGGCATAATTGGTTACGTTCCATAATTGATTTTGAGCAAAGCCCGTAACGCATACTAATGTGAGCAGGTAACTAATGATCCGTTTTTTCATGTCATGCATTTCTTTACTAAAGATACTTTTTATAACCATATTAAAAAGGTTGACCGTGGGTTAAAGAAATAATTTTTTTAGTGAGCCCGGGCAATTTATCAAGCGCTTTTAAGGCAAGGTGTGTCGCGTTCTTTTTTCCGAACAGGTTCTGTAAATAATAGCCTGTTTTAATATGTGTGTTGAAAGCCTTGTTCCAGGCCGTTTCATAATTATTAAACACGATTTGGTTTGATTTATGGCCGTTGAAATATAAGACAATTTCCTGCGCCAATAGTTTGGAGGCTCTCATTCCCATACTCATGCCATTACCGCATAAGGGAGAGATAGAACCTGCCGCGTCCCCTAACAATAATAAAGTGTTTGTATGCGCCTGTTTTTTACTGAACTGAATATTGCTGATGGCCAAAGGTTGCCGGTTTATAAATTCAGACTCTGTAAAGTATCTTTTAAGAAAAGGGTTTTTATATAATACTTCCTCTTCCATTCGGCTAATAGTATTACCATGCTCCTGCAAATTCTTTGCATCAGATAAATAACATAAGCAATGCCAATCCTTATCTACTTTGGAAATGCCGCAATAGCCGTTTTTAAAGTTGTGCAACTCAATACGATTAGGAGATAAACCGGTTTTAATGTGATATTTAACTCCTATATAATTGGTACTGTTTTTAATAGGAGTATAATCGGGTTGTTCGCTCACAAAAGAAGGCGTATATTTACCATAGCTTCCGCAAGTTAACGTTGCGTGATAAATTCCTTTGGTTGTTTCAATGGTTGCGCAGGAGGTTCCGGGAGCCGGGTTAACCTGTTGTACTTTACAATTCTCTACTACTTTAACTCCTTTAGTAAGGGCGATTTTATATAATTCATGATCTAACGTGTACCTGCTTATTCCAAAACCGCCAAGCTCCAGTTTTGAATTCAGCATAAAACCTTGTTCAGAGCTTATCCCTAAATTATCAATGAAGGGCAGGTTCCAATCCTTTAAGGGTAAGCCTAAATCCTTTAAAAAGCGATAACTCTCCATCGAAATGTATTCGCCGCATACTTTATGCATCGGAAACCCGTTCTTTTCAAACACAATAACACTTAAGCCTTTATCGGCCAACTGAATGGCCAGGCAAAGCCCCGAAAGCCCGCCGCCGATAATGGCGCAATTATAGGTTATAAAATCAGTTTCCATATACAATAACGCGGTGCCTGAAAGCCCATTTATTTTTTACGGAATACCTTGTGGCTCCCGCTTTTTGAAGGAAGCCAATCCATTCTTTTTTTTTAAACCCTCTTAATACAGAAAGCGGAGCATCATTTTTTACCAGGTATGATTTTGAAAATAATTTGGTAAGCCATTTAATAGCATAATAAGCAACAGGATTTCTTTCCAGATCATTGATCACCAGAATGGTTTTGTTGAAGACGGTAAATTGAATCAGTTCAATTAATTGTTCTTCGGTTAGATGATGCGTAAATAAACAGGCGTGTAAAATATTGATGTGCGGTATGTGTTTAAAACTGTTCCTGTAATCGTCGCAAATAAATTCAATGCCGTTACCTGCATTATTTTTTCTTGAATAATTAATGCAGACTTCTTTAACATCAACACCTATGAGTTTAAGATTATACTGTTCTTTTAACTTCCACGCATGAATCCGTTTTAATGTATCTCCTCCTCCACAGCCTATATCTACTAAGGTATAGGGCATGTTAGGATTAATAACCTCTTTTAAAGCGGAGAATGTAATGTTGTAGCCGCCTAATAAATGATTAATAACGTCAAGTTCTTTAAGGTTTAAAAACAGATCGTTATCAGGAATATGATCTTCGTCGAGTAATTCTTTTTTAGTACTTCTGTATTTAAACATAATGCAATTGCATGGTTTCAATGCTAAGCCCGGGACCGAATGCGGCCGCAAATGTTTTTTCTCCTTTTTCAGAATCCGGCATTTCTAAAATTTGTTTCAATACAAATAAAACGGTAGGAGAAGACATATTACCGTAATTTTTAAGCACATCGTAGGAATGTGAAACGTTTTGTGCCGTTAAATTTAAAGCAGAGGCTACATCGTCAATAATTTTTTTACCGCCGGGGTGTATCGCCCAATGATCAATGGTTTTAGGGTCTAAATGAATGGAAGCAAATAAAGGAACGATGTTTTCTTTAATAATAGATGATACATAGGAGGTAAGGCTCATAATAAATCCTGTTTCAGATAATTGCCAAGCCATGTCTTTATAACCGTTATAGGCAATCATAGAATCGAACCGATCAATTTTTACGGGATGCGTATAATTTGCGGAAGGCTTGGAGCTCATTAACACGGCTGCGGAGCCGTCACCAAAAATTAAATTAGATAATATATAATCGTCGTTATATTGCTTTTGGAAATGAATGGTACATAATTCTGTACATACAATAAGTACATTAGCATCCGGGTTTGCTTTACAAATAGTGTCTGCTTGCTTTAGCGCAATAATAGCGGCATTGCACCCCATAAAATTAATACCGATTCGGTTTATGGAAGCACTTAATCCTAATTCATTAATAAGATCAATATCATTACCCGGCGCAAACATTCCAGTACAGGTTACTGTAATTAAATGGGTAATGCTGTGTTTAACAGTTTCAAAATTCTTTATTTTTTTAATCGCTTTTATGGAAAGGGCCACTGCATGTTTTTTGTAAAGTTGCATGCGACCGGCCAGTTTTGGTTCAGGCAACAGGGAAGCATTCTTTACAAAGAATTCAAAATCTTCAGGCTCTGCACCAAAGTCTTTTATTACAGAATAGCGTTCATTAATGCCCGATCGCTTTGAGACAATCTTTATCTTACGTTGATCTGTTTCCTCATTGGTAGAATTTAAATAAAAGTCGGTAAACGTTTCTTGTGAAAAACAATTGTCGGGTAGGGCAGTTTCTATGGCATTAATATAGCTCACGATGCACGATTACTTGTAAATAAAACAATAAAGCAGGAGTTCATACATATAGCTGCAATCAAATTCATTGCCATGGTATGCTTAAAATCAGCCTTAACCGGATTTTTAAATACCAGGTAAAACCAATAGCTGAAATACCCCACAATGGGAATAAAAAACAGTTGCAGGATATAGAAATGATTTACTTTATTGATAGTATTAAAATACAAAAAATAAAATACATTACACAGCATAAACATAAGGGCAGTAAATAAAAATGTTCCACTGTAGCCCAGCCTGTAACTAAGTGTAACTACACCTTCTTTAAGATCCTGATTGTGCTGGTAAATTTGAGTGAGCGGATAAGCCCCTGCAATTTGAAAGGAACATGCAGGTAAAATAAAAAAAGTTGCGTGGTTCAAGGCAAGCACATGCCCTGTAATACCTGTTAAAGCCATATAATATGTAAATGCTCCCTGGAAAACAACAACGGTTAAAAACCCTGTTACCGGATATTTTTTAAGCCTGATCCATGTAGAGCTGTAAGCTTTAGAAGCCAGGATGTAAATTAAAATGCACGCTGCAAAAGTGAAGCTTACAAATGCGGCCGCTAAACCGACAGCACACACATCCATACATGCCGTAATGTAAAATAATGTTTTGGTTGGTTGCGGAGGCCTTTCCAAACCGCCTATACTTTCCGTATCTTTATCAATGTAGCTGTTGTAGCCATTACTGGCAGGATATACCAACAAGTGAATAATAAGAAAAGAAATAATAGCACTTTGCCAATTAATAACGTCGGCCTGACTTAAAGCTAATAAAAACAGGGGCATTAAAAGCACCGAGAAAGGAATTCTCAATAACGTTAAAGTGTTTTTAAAATCCTGCATAAATACATTGTGCTGTGTAAACCGCCTTAAATTTACGAATCATCCTATGGTTTTGGATTGTATTTGAGAGATTAATGTTAACAGTATGACAACAAAATCAACAGATTATTGTGTTTGCACTTAGTTTAAACGGTAAGAAAGCTGAACCTGAACGTATGGGGAAGATTGTTTTTACAGCTGTACGCATTACATAACCTTTATCGGAAAAGCCTTTAACACTCCGCCATTGCCCGGGAGGGTTATTTTCTGTATTAAATATCGAAAATAGCGTAGGTTAATCAGGCCTCTTTTTTTAAGTGCCTTATTACTTTACAAGGATTGCCCGCCGCCATTACATCAGCAGGAATAGATTTAGTAACCACACTGCCTGCACCGATAATAGTACGATCGCCAATAGTTACACCAGGGCAAAT
>JBBRHI010000117.1:0-7673 GCA_038222995.1 Bacteroidia bacterium
ATGTTCCAAATGCCCATATTTATCAGGTTGTTTAGTGTTTTTATAAATTTGAGTTTTGTTTATTTAATTGATTTTTGGGTACTTGAGATATTAACAATTATATTACCTTTGACAACCCCAATATGGAACAACCAAAATTTATTGATGTAGAAAAGGTTTTAAAAGAAAAAGCCTATAAACTATATAAGTGGCTGCCTTACTTTGCTGTTAACTGGCTTAAAAAAAAGTTGCATGAAGACGGTATTAATGCGGCAATGAATGCTTTGAAAGACGAAAGAGGACTGGCTTTTAACACTAAAGGATTAAAGCTGCTTGGTGCACACGTCGAATCAAGGCATGCTGAGCTTATTCCTAAAACGGGAACCGTTATTATTGCTGCAAATCACCCGTTGGGAGGGTTGGACGGAATGGCACTCATAAAATCAGTTGGAGATGTACGGTCAGATGTCCGTTTTTTTGTGAATGATATATTGAGCAACATTAAAAATTACGGTGAAATATTTGTTGCCGTAAACAAAGTAGGTAATTCATCAACCCGCTCTCTTCGAACTATGGAAGATGTGTTTATGTCGGAAACCGCTGTACTGTTTTTTCCTGCCGGCCTTGTATCACGCAAGCAGAAGGGCCTTGTGAGAGACTTAGAGTGGAAAAAAAGTTTTGTTACTCAAGCGATAGACCATGGCCGGATGATACAACCGGTTTTTATTGAAGGAGAGAATTCAAAGTTTTTTTACAACTTCGCTAATTTCCGCAAATGGATAGGTATTAAAGTAAATATTGAAATGTTATTTTTACCCGACGAAATGTTCAGGGCTAAACAGAAAAATATCATTATTCATTTCAGTAAACCGTTTGATTCAGCTATATTACACAAGGGCAAAACCCATAAGCAATGGTCGGACCTGATGTATCAATATATTTATTCGCCGGAATTTATGCAGGAAATTCCGTTTGAAGAATACATGAAAAATAAATAAACCGGTAGCTTTATTGCAAACTGTGTAAAACCCTAATATATTTATGGCAAATAGAAGTTATATATACGGGCTTAAAAATAATAAACATATCAGCATTGGTGAATATCCTTACAAAATTCCTTATGCATTCAGGATATTAGCGGCTTATGAAAATAAAACGACAGATTCTGATCTGTTTGATAAAGCAGTTGGTATTAAAGCAAATTTCCATAAAGGAAAAAAGGGCTTGTATGAACTCCTGGATTTTTTAGCAGCATCGGATCAAATGAAAAATTATGAAGAATTTGAAGCAGCGGTGTTAAAGACAAAAGAATTTTTAGACAAGATCGATGCGGAAGAAGTGCTGCTTGAGAGTGGCGAAATTTATGCACTGTTCACAAATAAAGAAGGAGATTATTTGGATGCGGAAGGTTTGGAGCGCACTAATGGGTATGCCCGCGAAGATTATCAATGGCTGGGAGAAGACATAGAGAATTTAAAAAAAATTAAAATAACCGCTACGCAACTATTTATAACTACTAACGAAAATTTTTTAAAATTATACGGCTGGATCATAGATTTAAAAGATAATTGGAAAGAGCAATTAGGGTTAGATGCATGGGCAAGGGTTCTCTATTTTCAATTTAAAGAAACAGATTAATTATAAATAATGAGCAATATAAATATAAGAGTAGGGTTTGGCTACGATGTGCACCCTTTAGGAGAAGGCAGGGAGCTGTGGTTAGGCGGTATTAAATTACAATTTGATAAAGGCTGTGTAGGCCACAGTGACGCCGATGTGTTGCTGCACGCTATATGTGATGCACTGCTTGGAGCTGCAAACTTGCGCGACATCGGGTATCATTTTCCGAATACAAGCCCTAAATACAAAGGGGCCGACAGTAAGTTGCTTTTAAAAGAAGTAGTTGAACTATTAGATAAGAACGGCTATGGGATCGGTAATGTAGACGCTACACTAAGCCTTGAAGCGCCTAAAGTAAATCCGCATATTGAAGCCATGCAAGAAATACTCGCACCTATAATGAACATCAGTACAAATGATGTTTCTATTAAAGCAACTACCAACGAAGGCCTTGGTTATGTTGGCAAAGGTGAAGGTGTAAACGCTTATGCCGTGGCTTTGATCTATAAAAAATAATTACGGGCAATAAAAATTAAAACCCGGCGTTACATTGCTTTGTTAAATTTGTGAACGCTGCTCTTGTTAACACTATTTAAGAGGAAATAACCCTATAATTTGTAGTATTTCGGCTAAAAGTGTAAATTCGTCGTTCTTTATAAAATGAGCCAATTACAACTGATAGATAAGCAAAATGTGCCTCAGCATATTGCTATTATAATGGACGGAAACGGACGTTGGGCAAAACAGCAAGGCGAAAACCGCATATTTGGCCATTATGAAGGCGTTAATTCAGTAAGGGATGTAGTAGAAGGGGCAGGAGAAGCAGGGGTAAAGTATATTACATTATATGCTTTCAGCACCGAAAACTGGAACAGGCCTAAAGAAGAAGTAGATGCCCTGATGGAATTATTAGTTTCTACCATCAGTATGGAAACTCTGGAGCTTAATAAAAAAAATGTCTCTCTGCAAGCTATCGGCAATTTAAAAAGCCTGCCTCCGTCCTGTTTACAGGAGTTAAACGAATCTATCGAGGTTACTTCTAAAAATACAGGATTAAAATTAATATTAGCGCTCAGCTATTCTGCTAAATGGGAGTTAACCGAAGCCGTAAAACATATTGCGGAAAAAGTTAAAACCGGGAAACTCGCTGTAGAAGATATTTCAGAAAAATTAATCGAAAAAGAATTATGTACTAATAATATTCCTGATCCCGAATTAATGATCCGTACCAGCGGAGAGCATCGCATCAGTAACTTTTTGTTATGGCAGTTGGCTTACGCGGAGTTTTATTTCACCGAAAAATTATGGCCGGAATTTAGAAAAGATGATTTGTTTACAGCCATATTAAATTATCAAAATCGTGAACGACGCTTCGGTAAAACAAGTGAGCAATTAACTCAACCAAAATAAATGAAATTTATTAAACTCCCCGTTTTATGTGTTTTGTTGGTTCTGAGTCATGTCGGGTTCTCACAAATATTATTGGAATCAAGCAACGTGGCGGACTCTATTGATTGGGCCAAACCAAAAGAATATACCTTGGCACCTATTGAGGTGGAATGTTCTCAGTATACCGATAAAAATATTGTACGCTTATTAACGGGCTTAACGGCAGGCGATAAAATCCAAATACCCGGGGATAAAATTTCGGAAGCCATAAAAAGCTTGTGGAAACAAAGCCTGTTCGAAAACGTAAAAATCTATTTAGTAAAAACAATCGGCAAAGATGCATTCTTAAAAGTAGTAGTGGTTGAAAAGCCTCGTTTATCCAGGTTCTCATTCACCGGCAATGTTAAGAAAAATGATGCCGACGATATACGCGCAAAAATAAGGTTGGTAAAAGAAAAAGTAGTAACAGATTATACGCTTGGGTATATAAAAAATATTGTAAAAGATTTTTACGTAAATAAAGGTTTTTATAATACTGTAGTTACTATTACTACCGAGCCCGACAAATCTACTAAAACACCTCACGTAACAGTATATATTAATGTAAAAAAAGGAGGCAAGGTCAGGATTAAAGATCTTAATTTTCACGGAAACACTATTGTTAAAAGTTGGCAACTAAGGCGTAAGATGAAGGATAGTAAGCCTTTTCGCTTATATAATCCGTTTAATTCGGGTAAATATTTAGAGGAAAACTTAGAAAAAGATTTGCCGAGTGTATTGGCAAAATATAACAGCAAAGGATACCGTGATGCCAGGATAAAAAAAGACACTGCTTATTTTGTAAAGAAAAACCGTGTTGTTATTGATGTATATATTGAAGAAGGAAACAGGTATTATTTTGGGGATATTAAATGGTTAGGTAACTCTAAGTACAGGAGCGGACAGTTAGATACTATTTTAAATATTAAAAAGGGTGATATTTTTGATCAGAGCCTTTTAGATCAGAAATTGTTTATGAACCCTAACGGTTACGATATTTCCTCGCTTTATATGGACGACGGATATTTATTTTTTAATGTAACTCCGCAAGAAGTAAATGTACATAATGATACCATTGACCTGCAAATCCACATGTATGAAGGGAAACAGGCCACTATTAATAAAGTAACCGTTTTAGGAAATGCTAAAACAAATGATCATGTTATTTATCGCGAAATTCGTACAAGGCCTGGCCAATTATTCCGCAGGGCCGATATTATCAGGACACAACGTGAACTAAGCCAGTTAGGATACTTCGATCCTGAAAAACTGGGTGTTACCCCAACGCCTAATCCTGCCGACGGTACTGTGGATATTGAATACAGGGTAGAAGAAAAACCATCTGACCAGGTAGAGCTTTCGGGCGGTTGGGGCGGAGGCCGTGTAGTGGGTACATTGGGCTTAACGTTCAATAATTTTTCGATGCGCAATATTTTTAAACCGTCCTCATGGAGCCCTTTACCAACGGGCGACGGGCAGAAATTCAGCATCAGGGGACAAACTAATGGCGCTTATTACCAGTCTTACAACCTATCATTTACAGAGCCGTGGCTTGGAGGTAAAAAGCCTAACTCCTTAACAACCTCTCTTTTTTATTCCGTTTTTAATCAAACAGGCGCTAAAAAATATTCGAAAGATGCGGAAGGGAACAAATTCTTAAATCCTAACTGGAGTACGCTTTCTATTATAGGAACCTCTGTTGGCTTTGGTAAACGGTTAAAGAAACCGGATGATTTCTTTGCATTATTTACAGAATTGAGTTATAATTATTACGCCTTACATAATTATTACGGCATATTTACGTTCGGGCAAGGGTATGCAAACGACTTTAACGGCAGAATTAATATTACCCGTAACAGTGTAGATGCGCCTATCTTTCCTAAAAATGGATCTAATTTTTCATTTTTGGCCCAATTTACACCTCCGTATTCTTTATTTAACGGTAAAAATTATGCAACCGCTACCGATGCACAACGCTTTAAATTTATTGAGTACCAGAAGTATAAATTTACTGCGGAATGGTTTACACAGTTAACTAATTACAGGCCTAAAGGCGAAGGAAAAGAAGCACGGAACTTAGTATTACGTACAAAAATAGGTTACGGTATTTTAGGAGAGTATAATAAGAAAGTAGGTGTTTCTCCGTTTGAAAGGTACTACATGGGAGGTAGCGGTTTAAGCGGGTATCAAAATTTTGTGGCCCGTGAAATTATCGGTCTCCGCGGTTATTCCGATAACTCTATATCCAGTGCCAACGGTGATCCAATTTGCGCAAGGTATACTATGGAATTGCGTTACCCGATCTCATTAAACCCCCAGGCCACCATATTTATATTAGGTTTTGCCGAGGCAGGTAATACGTGGGCTAAGTATAAAGACTTTAATCCGTTCCAGGTTAAACGAAGCGCCGGGTTCGGGTTACGTGTATTCCTTCCTATGTTCGGTTTATTGGGCTTGGATTACGGTTGGGGATTTGATAATATTCCGGGCAATCCGAATTCAGGAAATGGTAAGGGGCAGTTCCACTTTACACTGGGTGCGCAGTTAGGAGAGCTTTAAACTAAAAATCGTAAATAAATAAAATATGTGTAAATTGGCACACGTTATGATTAAATATAAAACATTAAATAAAAATCAGAACATGAAAAAAGCAGTTTTAACCATCGTTGTAGTATTAACTACCTTTACTGTGTCTCTTGCACAAAAAATGGGCTATGTAGACAGTGATTATATTTTATCCCACATTCCTGAATATAAAGCGGCACAAGCCGAAATTGATAAAACTTCCGTGGATTGGCAAAAAGAGATTGAAGTAAAATACGGAGAAATTGATAAACTTTATAAAATTTACCAGGCAGAGTCTGTATTATTGACAGACGATATGAAAAAGAAACGGGAGAATGAAATCATCAATAAAGAGAAAGAAGTAAAAGAGCTTCAAAAATCGAGGTTTGGTGTTGACGGTGAATTGTTTAAAAAACGCATGGAGCTTGTAAAGCCTATACAAGATAAAGTTTACAGCGCCGTTAAACAAGTAGCGGAAAGAGGCGGCTTAGCATTTATTTTTGATAAAGCAGGACAGGTTTCTCTGCTTTATTCGAACAGTAAATATGATAAAAGCGAAGATGTGCTTACCTTTATGGGCTATAATAAAAAATAATACCTGTTAACTTCAATAACCAATATATAAATACAAACAACAAAAAAATGAAAAACCTAGTAAAATCAATTGCAATTGTTGCCTTAACAGTAGGATCTGTAACCGTTACACAGGCTCAGAAAATTGCACACATTAGTTTAGATTCTTTAATAACAACAATGCCTGAAAGTAAAACAGCGCAGGATGTTGCACAAAAATATTTAAAGGAATTAGAAACGCAAGTGGCAACCATGGAAACTGAATTGCAGGCTAAGTACAAAGATTATATGGATAACCAGGATAAATATTCTCCGATCGTAAAAAATGCTAAAGAAGGAGAATTACAGGACCTGAACAAACGTATTGAAGATTTTAAAGCACAGGCGCAAACCGATTACCAACGTAAATACGGTGAATTATCTAAACCTATTTATGATAAAGCTAAAAAAGCAATTGAAGCAGTTGCAAAAGAAAACAGTTATAAATATGTGTTAGATACAAGCTCGGGAAACATCTTATACACTGAGCCCGGCGATGACATTTTAGGTTTAGTAAAGAAAAAATTAGATACAATGCCGGCAGCAGTTATACCGGGATCAACAGGTACAACAAGTACTCCTAAAACACAAGGCGGTACAACTCCAAAAGCACCGGGTACTAAACCTGCAGGCACGAAATAATTTATAAATAACGATTAAATAAGAGATCCGGGTTAGCAATAGCCCGGATCTTTTGCTTTTAACGCCTGTTTGTTAATAATCATTTACGTTTACCGTTAAAAATGTCCATAAAAGCGTCATATTTGATTTACATACTAATTCATTTTTTTGAATTGATAAATTGATTACCATGCAAAAATTAAAATTTTTATTATTTTTTATCGTATTTCTTGCCTCGGGATGCATGTATGCGCAGGTTAAGGAATTGAAGGAAGATGCTGCATTTTACTATGACAATAAAGATTTTAAAAGTGCGTATGATGCTTACGATAAGCTCTATGCGCAAAACCCGAAAAATTTGGAATATAAATTCAGGTTGGGCGTGTCATCTGTTAATTATCCCGAGAAAAAAGCAAGGGCCGTTGAGATCTTTGAAGACCTTAAGAAAGTAGATAAATCTTCTGAAATTAATTACTACTTAGGGAAGGCGTACCATTTCAATTACAGGTTTGATGATGCTATTATAGCTTATAATGAATACCTAAACGCAAAACAGGCCGGTAAAATTAAAGATGAAGACAAGGCGATGATGGATGATGCAAAGTTAGGTATTGTTAACTGTGAAAATGGGAAAGACTTGATAAGCCGAAAGGTAATTGCCGATATCAAGAATATTGGATTGCCTATTAATACAACGGAAGTGGAAGGGGTGCCTGTTATTTCGGCTGACGAATCTGTTATGATCTTTACATACGCAGGCAAAAAAAGTACAGGCGGTTTATTAAACGATGAGATGAAACCGGATGCGGAAAACGGATCTTATCATGAAGATATTTTTATGAGTGCAA
>JBBRHI010000118.1:0-7672 GCA_038222995.1 Bacteroidia bacterium
GATATTATTACCGGCACGTTAGGCAAAGCGTTAGGCGGCGCCATGGGTGGTTTTACTAGCGGTAAAAAAGAAATTATTGAACTGTTAAGACAACGGTCACGCCCCTACCTGTTCTCAAACTCACTGGCGCCAAGCATTGTAGGAGCATCCATTGCGGTGTTTGATATGTTAAGCGAAACCACGGAACTGCGTGATACTTTAGAATCAAATATCCATTACTTTAAAAAAGGCTTAAAGCAGATAGGCCTTGAATTTAAAGAAGGTGATTCTGCCATTGTACCTGTTATGTTATACGATGCAAAACTATCACAGGTATTTGCCGATAAATTATTGCAGGAAGGGATTTACGTGATCGGTTTCTTTTTCCCGGTGGTTGCTAAAGGCCAGGCACGTATTCGTGTTCAGCTGTCTGCAGCGCATACCCGTGAGCATTTGGATAAAGCATTGAAGGCTTTTGAAAAAGTTGGGAAAGAGTTAGGGGTTATTAAATAGTTTTGGAACATACAAAACTGATTAATTACCTCAACTGTTTTAATATTTAAATAACCCAGGGCGCGACCGCGAAAAGCGGTCAGGCTTTGCGTTACAATCTTTTTACCCGAACTTCGGAAAACTCAGTTAACGGGCAAAAAGGATTTTCACTTCAATCCTTCGCGCAAGCTATTCTTTCATTTAAAAATTAATTTTATTTTTAAGATTTACCGCGCGAGGGATGCAAACGGAAATCCTTTTGGTAGTTTAGATTCCCGATTTTTTACAAAGCGACAAAACCAAAAGATTGCAGTGACAGCCCTTTCAGCCCGCTTTTGCGGACGCGTCCGAATAAAACTATTTTAATGAATTAAAATTTCTGTAGCGCCAAACCCATAGTTTTTATACGAGGCATCATAGTAACTGATGCCGTCAATTGATTTCAAAATAGAAATAATTTCCTGCTTTAATTTTCCGTTACCAACCCCGTGAATAACGATTAATTTTTTAATGCCGTTGCTCAGGCAATGCTCCATTTCCCTTTCAAAACGTTCGGTTTGTATATTCAGGATCTGGCTGTTGGTAAGGTTTTTATAAGAATCTATCAGTTCTTCAATATGAAGGTCTATCTCTCGGGTCAAGTCCTTTATTTTTTGTTTCGCTACCGAATTTTTAACGGGTTGTTTAAATTCTTTGATGGCTTTTAATCGTGTCAGGTCCTCTGCATTCAGCGTTTGTTCAACAACTTGCTTATCTAAAAAGTCTTCCTTTAAAATATAAGCATATACCGGTAATTTAAATTCGTTATGCTTAACTAAGGTCGATTGAGAAATGATCCGGTCATTCACAAATAAAATTTCCGCCAAAGGGATCTGTGATTTGTAGTGCATGTTTTTATAGAACAAACATTCTATTTTATGATATGCGTATTCCTGAAAGAAATTCTTTTTAACCTGCTTTAAAAAAACTTTCTGGTATGCGCCTAATTCGCCGTGCTTAAGGGTTTGAAAATACGAATCGTCTTTTACGGAATAGGTAAAGCTTGTATTATAAGAAGAAGAGTTAAATAAATAGAATTTATAATCGCTTACCAATAAGGGCATTTCATGATCGGGTTCTATAATAAAATAGACGGAATCCGACAATATCGTTTCTAAAACCAAGTCGATATTTTCTACCTCAGGGTTTAAGATGAGCTCTGTATGAATGGGAACAAGGTGCTTAATGAGGTAAGGAATTTCAAACCCGTCATTCATTTCCACAAATACCGTTTCCTTATCTTTAAAACTAACAATAGTTCCCTCACCTACTTCGTTTAAAAACCGCACCTTATCTCCTATTCGTAATTTCATACTTAAAATTTTATTTTAAACGGTCCCTTGTCTTTGATAGAATAAAAAGGAATTTCTAATTCAGAACACTGCTTTTTTAATTTCTTTACAAAGGTATAATTGTTAGAACAATCCGCAATTACCAAAGGTTTAATTTGATTGCCGGATTTTAACACTAAAGGTGAATTATTGCTTACAATAATATAATCGGCCTTACCGGCTGTTAAATCCGCATAAGGTTTTTGTACATTTAAAACACGCATATTAGCATGCTTAAATAAATCACTGTGATCATAAATAATGGTTAAGCCCGAATAATTTAGAAGATAGGGCTTTATGTTTCGTTGAAATTCTTTTTCTGAAAGCGAATCCGTATGTACATAAACAGTATGTCCTATCCTTAAAAGGTAAGCGGACTTTCGCTTTACACTAAACACCAGTAATTCTTTTTCTTTTAATTCTTTATAATTAGTAAAACACGATAAGCCTGCCCATAAAATTAAGCCGCAAATGCCTGTCAATAAAGCCCTATAGCTCTTAGTTGAAATAATATGCAGAAAAACAATAATAATAAAGCAACTAAATACGAGATCTGTTTTTGAAAACGAAATATAATCTACAAAACCATACATTTTATCATCAGTAAGCTGTGTAAACCATAGCATGGCAGAGGTAGAAAAGTTAATGCACACCGCTAAGGCGTGCTTTATAAAGATGATCTTATAAAACACCAAAAGCAAAAAAGATAAGGCCATTAAGGCCGTGCTAATAGGAATAATGAGCATATTGGAAAAAATAAACCATACGGGAAACTGGTGGAAATAATACAATGAAACCGGAAGCGTAAATAGGGTGGCAGCCACCGACATTAAGCTTAAGTTCCAGAACCAACGCAGCACGCTATTCTTTACAAAATAGATCGTGTTTAAGATCGGGTATAAATACATGATGCCGAACACGGCAAAATAGCTGAGTAAGAACCCGACATCTTTAATTAATAAAGGATCATACAACAGCAACAAAAATGCACTTAATAAAAGCGTGTTATAGGAATTACCGTTTCGGTAAAATGTTTTGCCCAATATAACTAATGCCAGCATTAATGAGGCCCGCAATACCGACGGAGAAAAACCCGTAATAAGCACAAAAAGAAATAATGCCGCAATTATAAAAAGGCATTTCAGTTTTTTATACCGATTATGCTTGTCGAATAATTCAAATATAAACAGTAGTACAATGTATAAAATGCCTGTATGCATGCCTGACACGGAAAGTACATGCAGGGTTCCAGAATGTGAAAAGCTTGTCATCACATCGCCGCTTATTTCATCATCATAACCCACAAGTAAAGCAGCACAAATAGAAAAAGCCTCTTGCGATAAACCTGAATGTCTCAATACATCAACTACATGGGCTTTAATACGCGTTCCTAATGTTGCAAAAGAAAACCCGGCATCCGGAAAATTGACCTTATAAAGTTGTGATGCATCAGCATATACCGTATTAAATATATTCCTGTCTTCCAAAAATGCTCTGTAATTAAATTCATCCGGGTTTTGAGGCGGGTTAATATATCCAAATTTTGAGTTTATGTAGAGCGTGTTTCCTATTACTATTTTTTGTGTTACCGGGCTTTTAAGATATATAAGGCTGCTGCCTGTTGTGTAATGCCATGTGCTATTAGTTTTAACGGCATTAATGGTTACGGGAAGTTTAATAAATTTTTCGGTTGTTACCGGCAAATCGTTTACCGTACAAAAAAACTCCTGCTCCTTTAATTCAACATAATGTGTGTAATGATTTATATCGTTTTGGGCGTTATAAAAATAGCTTGTTTCAAAGGCAAGTAAAAAAAGAAATACATTAACACAAACTGTATAAATAACCTTTTTAAATGCGTTTGCCGGTTTGTGATATTTTTGAAATAAGAATGTTACCAATAAAACACCAAAAGATAAACCAACCGTTAAATGCAACCGCGGCATTATGCCTGTAACCAATACACAGACAATACCTGCGAGATAAGGAACTAAAATTTTTAAGAAGGGGGCGCTTTTAAAGTTGATCACTTACTAAGTTAATAAAATTGTACTTAGCAGCATTCACTAAATCTTTAAGCCTATTAATAAAATGTCATCTGTTTGCTCGTAGTTGCTCTGCCAGTCTGCAATTTCTTCCGTTAGTTTTTGTTGAAGCTTACTAAGCGTTAAATGATTGTTCATCAGTAAAAATTGTCTTAAACGGGCCGGGTTATATTTTTTATTTCGATCACCGCCAAACTGATCTGTGATCCCGTCTGTAAATAAAAACAATTGGTCGCCTGATTTTACAGAAATTGTTTTACTCGGTATTACGCTGTTAAAGTCGGCATAGCCTCCAATATTAACGTTTTCGGAAGCAAGGGTAATTAATTCATCGTTCGAAATAATATATAACGGCCGGTTGGCATTTACATATTCAATCGTTTGTTTTATTTTATCATAACAGATCAAGGATATATCCAGGCCGTCGTTTATCCGGTCATTTTCATTCTGGCTCAACCGCACATTTATTTCTTTTCTTAAATACTCCAGCATTTTTGCCGGGCTGTTTTCTCCCCTATTTATGTTAACGGATTCATTTAATATATTACTGGTGATCAACGACATAAAGGCTCCGGGAACCCCATGCCCCGTGCAATCTACCACGGCTATATAAATTACACCTTCCAGCTCTTTCATCCAGTAGTAATCGCCGCTTACAATATTACGCGGTTTATAAAACACAAAATAGTCTGCAAAGTACTTTAATACCGGTTGCATCTTCGGTAAAATGGTGCTTTGTATCCGTTGCGCATATTTTATACTGTCGGTAAGATCGTTATTGATTCCCTGGATCAAATTTTTCTGTAACTCTATCTCTATTCTTTTTTTCTCTATTTCAGCGGTACGCGCTTTTACAATTAATTCCAGTTTTAATTTTTCGCGTTTCAATCTTCTTTCCCTGTTTACAATAAAAAAATATAAAAAAGCGATCAATCCTAAAGTAATAATAAAGTAAAAGATCTTTGTTTTCCAAAATGGAGGCGTTACGGCAAAATGATACGTATACTCTCCCGCATCGGCAAACTCATTGCTTAAAGATGCTTGAATAACGAGGTTATAATCGCCGGAAGGCAGGTTCCTGTAAGTAATTTCGTTGGTATTATAAACCATAGCCCACTCTTTATCATACCCTATTAGTTTATAGCGGTAGTTAATTTGTTTTTGCTCGGCAATATCATCCGTATTTACAATAAATGTAATGGAATTATGTGTATAGTCCAGTTCAAGATTTTTCGGAATTTTATACCAGTTAAAAAACCCTTCGAATTTTAGGGAAGAATACTCTCCCGAAATAAATAAGCTGTCTTTTGTCCAGTTAACGTTTTTATTTTCTATTACGATAGAATTTATAAATACCGGCAGCTTTACAGAGGCCGTGTTATCTTTAAAGTTGGATGCATCATTTTGGTACTCTGTCAGCCCCTCTATCGATCCTATCCAAATAGACAGTTTATCATCGAACACCGCCGTGTTAGGTTTATTATCATATGAAGCAAAGCCTTGTCCTTTATTATATGTTTTTATTTCCTTTACGCGATTTAAATAAGAATCAATTGTAATTTCATTTAATCCGTTGTTTGATACGAACCAAGCTACATCTTTCGAAAACAAAATAGTATTGATACAATTACTGCTGATCCCATTCTCTGTAGTAAGCTTTTCGAAAGCCGCTGCATTACCGTTTTCAAAATAACGGGTCTTCAATTTATTTTTTAAAATAATAGCCCCTACATCCGACGTGCCAAGCCACATATTGCCGTTCCAATCTTCTGAAATGGTTTGCACGTTTTTAAAAATAGCATACTCGTTGTTAACGTACTCCGTGTTAGGATTAAGCCACCAGGTGCCTTCATTAGACGTAACCCAAATATTTCCACGCTCATCTTCCAAGATACACGATACATTAAACGTAGCCAACTCAGTAATTGTAAAAGGCGTAATAGTATATGACAGATCTTTGTTCAGGACTAACCGGTCTACCCTGTTTTCTGCCTGGAAACCTATCCAGATAGCCCCGTCTTTTGCTTTATATATATAGCTTATATACTGTGATATCAAGCCCTCATCGACCGAAATATTTTTTGAGACCGTTAAATTTTTATGGCAATTGTCTTTGCTGATAATGCTTAAGCCTCCGCCTGTTGTTCCTAAAATAATATTTCCGTTATCATCTTCTGCAATGCTTTTAATAATAGATTCGCTGATTCCCTGCTCCCAAAAACACCTTGTAAATTTTCTATTCTTATACTTAAAAGCGCCGCCGCCGTGTGATCCAAGCCATATAGCGCTGTCAGAAGATTTATAAACGCTTATTATTTTTTCTTCGGCCAGGCCTGTTTGTTTATTATAAGTTAACGAACTTTTGTTGTTCATCATTACAAGCCCGTCGTATAAAGTTCCTATCCACAAATTTTGATATTTGTCTTCTTTAAAGCATAAAGGGTTACTGCCGTAAAAGCCTTCTGCCGAACTTATAATTGAAAAGCTTTTCAGTTTATAATCATTTTCATTAATATTTTTATCGATCGGCACTTTTAAAAACCCGGACCCGTCTGAAGCCAGGTAAATATTTCCCTCTTCATCTTTCTGTATATTAACAACTCTGTTAAAGCCTTTCTTCTCTACCGTCAGGGAGTCGAAACTAATATAGTTTACGGAAAAACCGCTGCTGTTTATAAAATCAAATTTTAATTGCGCTATGCCGTTTCCCCAGTCACTTACCAATAAGTTTTTTTGTTTATCAAACTCAATACAATAAATAGCATCGCCCTTAAATAAATTGGTTGAATTAAAATTAGCTATTCGTACCAGTTTATTATTAATAGATGTAGAGGAAGAAGAGTTTTGAATTAATACAAACTTCGGGATCTTTGTAGAAATAGTTGTCTCAATAAAAAATAATCCCTTTTTATTTGTAGAGATCCATAAATTCCCGTCTTCATCAAACTCAGCATCACTGGGGTTTTGCGATGTAATGTTCGGAATCGCTATTGAATCCAACCGGTAATTAGGTTTGCCTATATCCAACAAATAATATCCTCGTGTGGTGATAATATGGATAACGTTTTTTTTCTGCAGTATTTTTCTTACGTTTCCTTTAATGTTTTTATACAGGTCTCTATGGTCGGTTTCATGGCCGTTGTAGCTGCAGAAACCCTTTTTTGTGCCGATAAAAAGCAGGTCGTCGGCAAATAATAAATTCGTAATTTCGTTACTCGGCAAA
Source organism: Bacteroidia bacterium (assembly GCA_038222995.1). Classification (GTDB taxonomy): domain Bacteria; phylum Bacteroidota; class Bacteroidia; order B-17B0; family Aurantibacillaceae; genus UBA4416. Next base: position 7,110 of record JBBRHI010000118.1, read on the forward strand.
CCATTAGTGGTTGTAAAATTTTCGAATGTTTTGCCGTTAAATTTTGAGAGCCCGTTGCTTGTGGCGAGCCAAAGGTTCCCGTAATTATCCTGTTCAATAAATTTTACGGTAGATTGGGCGAGACCATCCTTAACGGAAAACTTTTGCAGATTTACTTTTTGAGAATAACCGGCAATGGTAAACAGTAAAAAAAGGATGTAAAAATGTAATTTCACCAACGCTAAAAATATATACAAGTTTAGCAAAAATTTGTCGAATTGCTTGAAATTCGTCTAAAATAAAGCCGTAAGTCCCGCATGGATCTTTCCCGTTCTCAGGTCGAACGTGTTCCCTAATTGTTTTCCCAAACCATAACTCAAATTAAAAATACCGGCTTTCGTTTCAAAATTTATACCTGCACCAATACTTACGGGCGTATCTGTAATATATCCCGAAACACTGTTACTTTCATACCAGGCACCCTCTGCAAATAAAAAAATATTCGAATTTTTTTCAAACAAAAAACGGTATTCGATAGTTGGTATCACGTATGTGGAAGCATAAATACTTTCTTCATCAAAACC
>JBBRHI010000119.1:0-7639 GCA_038222995.1 Bacteroidia bacterium
TTTCATTTTGCATATTCAAAATATGAACACCTGCTTTCGCTATCGGTGAAATGTCAAATTGAATAATATTTTTTTGTTGGGTCTTCAAAATTTTATATTTTACGGATTGATATTTAGGAAGTGTCGTTCCATTAAAGATTCCTTTTTGAGGCGTTGAGAAGGCAAGGGATGAAATACAAGTTGTTCGATTTAGTATTAATGTTAAAATAATGACCAACATCCAAATTTATCAATTGTGGCTAACTTAACAAACCATTGTGTCAATTTAAAATGAACATACATTTGTCACCTTTTGATTTTAGAAGCAGTTAATTGATTATAGATATTCTAAATATTCCATACATTTGATTTTTACAATAAATTAAATAGTATGAAAATTGATTCGCTTGATGATTTTTATAAACAGACCGGCGTACTTATTCCCGAAGGCATAAGTAAAGAAATAGGACATTTTAATGTCTTTAATGTAACTGACATTGTTGAAAAAATGAAGGTTAAGCATTTTATGCCTTACAATAAGAGAGCCTACTATAAAATAAGTTTAGTAACAGGGCGCAATAGAGCGGAATACGCTGATAAAGTAATTGAAATAGAAAAAAACGCTTTATTATTTGCAACACCAAAAGTGCCTTATCACTGGGTTCCGCAAGATTGGAATCAATCAGGACACTTCTGTATATTTACAAATGACTTTTTAACGCAATCTAAAAGTGGCGTTGTTTTAGATGACTTACCTATTTTTAAAGCTGATGGTTACCCGGTATTTCAAATTTCAAAATCAGAGGCGAAACAGATTGATGCAATATTTAAAAAAATGCACACTGAGTTATCTTCTAATTACGCTTTTAAATATGATTTAATTCGTAATTATGTATTAGAGTTAATTCATTTCGGACAAAAGCTACAGCCGGCAACTGCTCTATACCCTACTCATAATGCGTCTGAGCGCGTGTCTTCTTTATTTATTGAATTGTTAGAAAGGCAATTCCCAATTGAATCGCAACAACAAAAATTAAACTTGCGAACAGCCAAAGATTATGCAGATAGGTTATCCGTTCATGTAAATCATTTAAATAAAGTATTGAAAGAAAATACAGGTAAAACAACCACGGAGCTTATAACTAGCCGAATTACGCAGGAAGCAAAAATCATATTAAAGCAAACCAACTGGAATATCTCCGAAATTGCATATAGCTTGGGTTTTGAGGAAGTTGCCCATTTCTCAAACTTCTTTAAAAAACAAACATCCGTTACGCCCATTAATTTTAGAAATTAGCCCATTCGACATCACTCGGGGAATATGATTTGAATTTTGCAAACAATGGATTGATGTTTGCAAACACTCACGCGACAATCTTTCTGATCTTTGCTCCATAATTTTAAATCATCTATTATGGAATTAACAAATAATACGATTCTTATAACCGGCGGAACAAGCGGTTTCGGTTTGGAGTTTACTAAACAATTACTTGAGTTAAATAACACTGTTATTGTAACCGGACGTAATCAAACAAAATTAGAAGAACTGAAAAAACGTTTTCCCAATGTGCATACCTTTCAAAGTGATGTAAGTGATCCAACTGCCATTTTTCAACTGTATGAAGATGTTGTAAAGCAATTTCCTGAGTTAAATATTCTTATAAATAACGCAGGCGAAATGCGTAGAATAAACCTGCACGATACCTCTATTGATTTATTGGATATCACTCGTGAAATTGATATTAATCTTTCAGGGCCGATAAGAATGATACAGCAGTTTTTACCGCATTTAAAAACAAAAAAAACATCAGCCATTTTAAATGTAACATCGGGTTTAGCACTTATTCCTTTTCCAATATCTCCTATTTACGGCGCAACCAAGTCCGGTCTTCGATCCTACACGAAATCATTACGCATACAATTAAAGAAAACTAACATTAAAGTTTTTGAATTAATTGCTCCCGGAGCAAATACGCCATTAAGTGATAAATTTAAGGGTGATGTTGATAGTAATAGTAGTTCCATAATGCAGCCTGATAAGGTGGTGGCTGTTGCCATTAAAGGGATGCAAAACGATACGTTAGAAATATATCCCGGAATAGCTAAAGTTTTAAAAATAATGAGTCGATTAGCTCCAAATCTAATCTTTAGTCAAATGGCTAAAATTGCAGATAAAGCATTTTCTAGCAATAATAATTAATAGAATATTTCAAAAATAAGTAATCATAAAATAAAAAAAACATGAAATCAAAAATAGCATTAGTAACTGGCGGAAGTCGTGGATTAGGAAAAGACATGGCTTTGCAATTAGCAAAAAAAGGATTGGACGTAATCATCACCTATAACTCCAATAAAACCGAAGCAGAAAAAGTAGTTTCAGAAATTAAATCCTTTGGCAGAAAAGCCATAGCACTGCAACTGGATGCAGCGGAATACAAGGAGTATGAACCGTTTTTTAAAGAAAAATTAAAAGAAGCGCTTCACTCAACATTTGAAGCCACTAAACTAGATTTTTTAATTAATAATGCCGGATTTGGTGTATACAAATCTTTTCAAGATACCACCATTGATGATTTTAAAGACATGGTTCATGTACATTTAATGGCCGCTTTTTTCATCACCCAAAATGCTTTGAATTACATGAATGACGGCGGCGGAGTAGTAAATATTAGTTCCGGATTGGCTCGCTTTTCTACACCCGGCTATGCCGTTTATGCTACTATGAAAGGTGCCATTGAAACCCTTTCAAAATACCAAGCCGCAGAATTGGGTAATCGTAAAATCAGGGTTAATATTGTGGCTCCCGGAGCAATAGAAACAGATTTTGGTGGCGGCTTAGTAAGAGATAATCAAGGTCTTAATACAATGCTTGCTAATCAAACCGCACTTGGAAGAGTTGGTTTGCCGGATGATATTGGAAGCGTGGTGGCATTTTTATGTAGTGACGATGCAAAGTGGATTAATGCACAAAGAATCGAAGTATCCGGCGGAATTCATATTTAATTTTTCATTTTCGCGTGATTTAGAAATGAGCCTTAATAATTTATTTTGGCTCATTTTTTATAAATATTCAAAGAATTGTTGCAGATAGTAATGCAATAGTTTGGACTCTAAACAAAGCAAAACCAGACTTTTCAAAAAAGTAGAATAGTCTCAGCAACAGTTTTAGTAAAGGGAGGGTTAGGCTTTGTTGGAATGTAAATTTCTCCAATTATCATATTGGCAATTAATGCTTTGAAGAGTTCGAGCTGTTTTGCATTTCAATTTCTTTATTCCGCGAACTTACACTTTAAAATATAAAAAGTTTATTAACCCACTAGTGGATGTACATCCTTTTTACCTACAACCTCTTTGCGAAAGTGTGTACCCCAATTCAAAATTTCATCAAGCAATTTCTTCATTGATTTACCCAATGGAGTTAAAGAATATTCTACAGTTACCGGCATACTATCATAGAGAGTCCGGGTAATAATTTTATTTTCTTCTAAAGCTTTTAATTCCTGGGACAGCATTTTTGGGGAAATATCTACAATATCCCTTTGTATCTCACCAAATCTTTTGTCACCAAACGTTAAAGCAAGTATAATCGGAATTCGCCATTTACCCTGAATTACCTCGAGTGTATCTCTTGTAATCATTAACTTATGCTGGCACATGTGTTCCTTTTGATTCATATTTGGATGTTACTTTTTCTAATTCTAATCTTTTTACTTTTCTACTTACCTGCCGGTAACTACTTACCTACGGGTAACTACTATACTTTAGTAATCAAATTTATGTAATTTTGTTGGATAATAGAAACATTTAAAAAAATAAAAAATGACAAATACAACAACATGGGCAATTGACCCAACGCACTCCGATTTGCTTTTTAAAATTAAGCATTTAGTTATTTCTAATGTAACGGGTTCATTTAAAAAATTTGAAGGAAACATAGTTACTCTAGGAGATGATTTTAATAATGCAAAAGTGAATTTGACCATTGATGTAAAAAGTATTGATACTAATCAGGCTCAACGTGACGGACATTTACAAACCGGTGATTTCTTTTCGGCAGATTTATATCCTCAAATTCTTTTTGAGTCTACATCGTTTGTAAATATAGGTGGTAGTAACTACAAAATGAATGGCAATCTGACTTTGAAAGGTGTGACTAAGCCGGTTGAATTAAAGGTAGAATACGGCGGTTCAGAAGATAATGGGCATGGTGTAATAAAACATGGTTTTGAAATAACAGGAATAGTTAATCGGATGGAATTTGGAATGACATGGAATAAACTCACAGACACAGGTGGTTTAGGATTAGGTGAAGACATCAAACTCATTGCAAATATTCAGGTTGCAAAATTGGGTTAAACCACTGGCTCCAATACACAATTAATTTAAATAAATTCCATTCCTTTAAAGAATGTAAAATGGATAGGGAAAAATTTCTTCAATCGATAATAGCAACAATGGCAATGGGAACACTAAGCAGCTTTAAAAATTTCACAGATAAACTTCCGGTACAAAATAAAAAACTTCCGGTGTTATTTACTTCGCATGGCAGCCCGATGGATATTGTGGCTCCGAGAGAAGAAAGGCCGTTTTGGAACACTTTATTTGAGTTGGGTAAAGATCTTCAAAAGAACTATGATGTTAAAGCAGCCCTTGTGGTTTCTGCGCATTGGTGTACAAAAGGGACGTTTGTAAATATTTCTCCTGAGCAAACGCAGATTTATGATTACTATGGATTTCCAAAAAATTATTACGATGTAAAGTATCAGGCTATTGGAGCTCCAAATATTGCTCATGAAGTAAAAAAACTCATTCCGGCAGTTGCAGAAACAACTGATTGGGGACTAGATCATGGTGCATGGCCAATGTTAATGCATCTTTTTCCGGAAGCGAATATCCCTGTTTTCCAAATGAGTATCGATTATCATGCAAGCCCAAACTATCATTATGAATTGGGAAAACAATTAAAATCTTTAAGGGAAAAGGGTGTTTTAATTATAGGCAGCGGTGCTTTAATACACAATTTACAATTGGTAAGGCAAAAAATGCAGTCAGGCGACATGACTCCCTTTGGCTGGGAAGCAGAATATGATTCCTGGATTAAAACTCAAATTGATAACAGGAAGATTGAAAGCATTATCAATTACGAAACCAGCCATAAGCTTGGAAAACTTGCTGCGCCAACACCCGATCATTTTGTTCCTATCCTTTATAGCCTGGGCTTAATGGACAACAAAGATGAGATAGAATATTTTTATGAAGCTGCTGCAAAACTACCCGCATTTAGTGATAGAAGTTTTATTATTAAAAGTTAATATGAAAGGGTTATTGTTGCGATAAAGGCCTTACAAGATGCATAGCAAAAAAATTTGGGTAGTAAGACATCGGAGGTGTCCTTGTTTTTTTATGTACTAAATATGCAAAATATATAAACGGGCAACGTGTTAAAGTTTCAGTAAGAGTAAGCATTTAATATTTACAATTTAAAAAGAACCATTATAAATTATTTTGGTTCTTTTTTTATTCATTCTATCGCCTTGATATAAGTTCACCCCAGCCAGATAAACTTATGGAAAACAAAGGTAGAAGAGTTTACAAAAAAGCGGACTTGGAAAGATTACCTTCAAATTACAGTTAGCATAGGACGTAGAAAAGGCTTTTAACCTATGAATGTTTCAGATATTAACGCCATTGTATGGACTTTTAGAGAAAGTAAATTTGGACTTTTAAAGAAAGTATCGTAATCTTTTAATGACGAATTTTGTACCGTACAAATTAGACGATAAAAAAATGGAAAATTCAGAAACAGTTTTAGTGACAGGTGGGACAGGCTTTGTTGGAATGCAAATCATTCTCCAATTATTACAAAAAGGATATAATGTGAAAACTACAATTCGCTCAATGAGCAGCAAAAATAAAGTTTTGGCCACGCTTGAAGCGGCAGGCATTAAATCTTTTGAAAACCTCGATTTTATTGAAGCGGAATTAACAAAAGATGATAATTGGGCAGAAGCAATGAAAGGATGTAAATATGTAATAAGTGTTGCATCACCTGTGTTTTTTGAAATTCCCAAAGATGAAAATGAAGCTATACGTCCGGCAGCAGAAGGAATAATCAGGATATTGAAAGCAGCTAAAAATGCAGGTGTAAAACGAGTAGTAATGACATCAAGTTTTGGTGCAGTGGGTTTTAGCCATACAAATAAAAACACACAAACAACAGAAGCAGATTGGACTGATCCGAATTTAAAAGGGTTATCTGCGTACGAAAAATCTAAAGGATTGTCGGAGCGTGCCGCATGGGATTTCATCAAAAACGAAGGTGGCAATTTAGAATTGAGTGTTATCAATCCTGTGGCTATTCTTGGGCCTTCATTAAGCTCACACATTTCGGGAAGTTTTGATATTTTAAAACACATGTTAGATGGCTCTATGAAAGCTATACCCAATATCTCATTAAATATTGTTGATGTACGTGATGTAGCTGATCTGCACATTCGTGCCATGACAAATCCCAAAGCAAACGGAGAACGTTTTATTGCAACGGCAGATGGGCAGATATCAATGCCTGAAATAGCCGCATTTTTAAAAAATAAAATGCCAGATGTTTCCAATAGAATTTCAAAAAAGTCAGTACCTGATTGGATTATTAATATAGCTTCTTTGTTTAACTCACAGGCAAAATCAGCTGCCATGTTTTTAAAAGTAAATCGTAATGTGAGCAATTCAAAAGCAAAGAAAATACTTGGTTGGAAGCCTATTGCAAATAATGAAGAAGCTATTGTTGCCTCATTAGAAAGTATGCTTAAATTTAGAATTATAAAATGATCGAGAAAGAGAAAATACAGGCAGCGGAAATTCTAAGAGAACAATTTATACCCGACCATGTTTTTTTATATGTGACCAAGGGCGAAATACAGTTCTATGACGGTAATAAAAATTACACGTTTAAAGCAGGCGAATATTGCATTGCTCGGAAAAACAGGTTAGCGAGGTATAAAATTAAAAATGGGAAAGATAAATTTGAGCCATTATGCTTTTGTTTTGATGAAGCCTTTCTTAAAAGCCGGCTGGAAAAGAATAAAAAAGCAGCAATAAAATTTAAATCACCGGATACATTTGTAAAAATAAAAACTACTAAATTTATACCGGACTTCATTCCTTCTTTAAAGCCTTACTCCGATAGTTCAGGAAAAATTGACACTGCGTTTGAAGATCTGAAATATGAAGAATTACTAATGATTCTTTTAAAAAATCAACCTGAACTTGCCGCAATTCTGTTCGATTTTGGTGTACCCGAAAAAATAAATCTCGAAGAGTTTATGAATCGTAATTTTTATTTTAATGTAAGCATAGAGAGGTTTGCTTTTCTAACCGGGCGAAGTTTGTCAGCATTTAAAAGGGATTTTAAAACACTATTTAACGATACACCAAATCATTGGTTGGTACAAAAACGTTTGCAGGAAGCTTATTTTCTTATTGATAAAAAAAACAAGAAACCATCGGAAATTTATCTTGATTTAGGTTTTGAAGCTTTGTCACACTTTTCATATGCTTTCAAAAAGCAATTCAAGCTTGCACCAACCGAATTGACTGGACTAAAGAAAGCACCTACCGTTAAGAGGTATTCCCAAAAAACGAATTAGCAACTCGTACCAATAGT
>JBBRHI010000120.1:0-7637 GCA_038222995.1 Bacteroidia bacterium
GTAAAGGAATTATATGTGTTTGGCTCTGTTCTTACTGATAGATTTGATGAAGATAGTGATGTGGATTTTTTATACACAATGAAAGATATGCCTGTTGAGACGTATGCGGATAATTTTTTTGACATGATGTGGTCTTTGGAAAAATTATTAGGAAGAAAAGTTGATTTAGTGGCAGAAAAATACTTAAGAAATCGCTTTTTTATAAAAGAATTAAATGAAACAAAAAAAGTAATTTACAGTGCTTAATGACAAACGCTGAATTAAAATATTTAGAAGATGTGTTGTTGGCTATTAAGGATATTGATGAAATAGTGGGGGAGCCTAAATTGTTCGAAAATTTTATAAATAATAAAGCGATTAAATTTGCTGTTGAAAGGCAGTTTGAGATTATAGGAGAGGCAATTAAAAACTTTAAAAAAATTAATACTGATATAGACATTACTTATTCCAGAGAAATTATCGGGTTAAGAAATATTATATCTCATGCTTATGATTCAATAGATTATCCAAAAGTTTGGGCAATAGTAATTAATCATTTGCCGAAATTGGAAAAAGAAATTGATGTACTTATTAAAAAATTTGAATAAAATAGAATGAAAGTAACGATAGATGGAATAGAAATTGACGTACCAAAGGGTACAACAATTCTTCAAGCGGCACGAATGATTGGTCCGGAAGTAGCTCCGCCAACCATGTGCTATTATTCTTCACTAAAAACAAGCGGCGGGTATTGCCGTACGTGCATTGTTAAGGTAACGCAAGGAAGCACCGCTAACCCTACACCAATGCCAAAGCCTGTGGCAAGCTGCCGTACAGAAGTAATGGACGGTATGGTTGTGGAAAATACGATTAATAAAGATGTGTTGGAAGCGCGTAAAGGGGTTGTTGAATTTTTATTAATGAACCATCCTTTAGATTGCCCTATCTGTGATCAGGCAGGCGAATGTCATTTACAGGATTTAGGTTATGAGCATGGCGCAGCAAATACGCGTTATGAATTCCCGCGCAGAGAGTTTGAAAAAATTGATATCGGTAAGTATGTACAGTTGCACATGACGCGTTGCATTATGTGTTTCCGTTGTGTAAAAGTAGCAGAGCAATTAACTGATAACCGCGTACATGGTGTGATGCACCGAGGTGATGCCGCAGAGATCTCTACTTATATTGAGAACGTTATTGAAAATGAATTTTCAGGAAATGTCATTGACGTATGCCCTGTAGGGGCTTTAACCGACAAAACCTTTCGTTTCAAAAGCCGCGTGTGGTTTACCAAACCGGTTGATGCAAGTTGCTCTTGTACCAAATGTTCCGGTAAAGTACGTTTGTGGTTAAAAGGGGCTGATGTATTACGCGTGACAGCCCGCAAAGATATGTGGGGCGAAGCAGAGGAATTTATCTGCAACACCTGTCGTTTTGAAAGAAAAAATACGGCTGACTGGAAAGTGGAAGGTCCTTCACCGATCCATAGAAGCAGCGTTATTTCACAAAATCATTACACACATTTAAATGAATTAAAAGTGCAGGTAATGAAGCAACAAAAAGCGCTTGGATTTATGGACATTAATAAAAGACCTTAATTACTATTATGATACATCTATTAATTTATAAAGCAGTAATATGCATAGCGGTTTTCCTTCTTGCATTAGGAGTTGCGGCTTATGCTACATTGTGGGAACGTAAATTTGCCGCTTTCTTGCAAGACAGAAAAGGTCCTAACAGAGCCGGGAAATGGGGTTTATTGCAACCATTGGCTGATGGCGGTAAAATGTTTATGAAGGAAGAAATTATTCCTAATGTGTCTAACCGCTCGTTGTTTATTTTAGGCCCGTCATTATTTATGATCACCGCCGTTATGACCAGTGCGGTTATTCCCTGGGGCAAGCCGCTTATGTTTCACGGCAAATTATATGATCTGCAAATTACAGACATTAACATAGGTGTTATTTATTTACTGGGCGTTGTATCTATTGGTGTTTACGGAATTATGATCGGCGGCTGGGCATCCAACAATAAATTTGCTTTATTGGGTGCGGTGCGTGCTTCATCACAAATGATCAGTTATGAAATTGCTATGGGTATCGCCTTAATAGCTTTAATTATTTCTTCAGGCGGATCGTTAAGTTTAAAAGAGATTATTGAAGGACAGGATAAAGGGTTTTGCAATTTTGTGTGGCAGCCTTTAGGGTTTTTAATTTTCTTTATTTGTGCTCTAGCAGAGACCAACCGAGCACCATTTGATTTGCCGGAATGTGAAACGGAATTAGTAGGCGGTTATCACACAGAATACTCTTCCATGAAATTAGGCTTGTTCCTATTTGCTGAATACATCAACATGTTTATTTCATCGGCTATTATGGCCGGCTTTTATTTTGGCGGGTATAATTTTCCTTTTTCTCATGAATTATATGAGGCGTTTGGTTGGGCTGAAGGATCATTTGCGATATCTTTAGTTGGTTTTGGAGTTTATTTTTTTAAAATATTTTTGTTTATCTGCTTATTTATGTGGATTCGCTGGACCTTACCGCGCTTCCGTTACGATCAATTAATGAATTTAGGATGGAAAACTTTATTACCCTTATCATTATTTAATTTAGCATTAACGGTAGTTGTAGAGTATTTCAGAGGAACCATTCATTTTTAAATTATGAAAAAGCTATATGATTTTTTTGGAGTAATTGAATCTCTTCAGTTTTTAGGATTAATACTGACAGGGGTGATAGCTTTATTTACAAATTAAAACATTAAAAAAAACTGATCATGCAGTTAACAAATAGAAAAGTCGTTGTATCTAATAAAGTGCAAAGTTTTGCAGAAAGATTATATCTTCCTGCTATTGCTAAAGGTATGATCATTACCGCCAGCCATTTATTTAAAAAATCTCCAACCATTAATTACCCGGAAGAGAAAAGACCTATTGCGCCTGTATTTCGTGGACAGCACGTTTTAAAACTTGACGAGAACGGGGCTGAACGTTGTACGTCTTGCGGTATGTGCGCTGTAGCTTGTCCTGCAGAAGCCATTACGATGACAAGCGGAGAGCGTAAAAAGGGAGAAGAGAACTTATACCGAGAGGAAAAATATGCGACAACTTATGAGATCAATATGCTGCGTTGCATTTTCTGCGGCTTATGTGAAGAAGCGTGTCCGAAAGAAGCGATTTTTTTAACAGATCGTTTGGTAGATGTAGAATTTGAGCGCAATGATTTTATTTACGGAAAGGATAAATTGGTTGAAAAAGTAAATAAACGCATTGATGTAACGCCTCGCCAAACCCCTGAAGTATTGGAATTTAAAAAAATACCGGGATTAAAGCATAACGAATTATTTGACCCTAAAAAATTAGATAAAGGAAATAAGCATTAAAAATGAAAGGTATCTTTCTTCTATGTATAATTTTAATAAATGGAGGCTTTTTTATTTCATGTACAAAAGATGTAGGGTTAATTGTACCTTTTGATTTTAGAGACAGATATGTAGGAAAATATATGGGAATAAAAACACAAAATAATGGTTTGGTGGACAGTAATTACATTATGGAATTTAGTAAGTTGAGTTCATATCCTTCTGATTCTATAATTGATTCAAACGGGAATAAATATTTACTGTTTGAAAAGGATGGAATCGGTCATTGTTTTAATTTATATTATAATTGTTATTATTATAAAGATTCTATGGTAAAGTATATAGATTATTTTTACGGACCACACGGAATATCTCATTATACAGAGAAATGGAGATTGTATAAAAAATAAAAAATAAAAAGTATGTTAGGACTCACAATCACACAATGGCTTTTCGGAATACTATCGTTCCTTGCAATTATGTTTGCATTAATGGTAGTGTTTACCCGTAACCCGGTTAACTCAGTTTTATATTTAGTATTAACTTTCTTTTGTATTGCAGGGCATTACATTTTACTGAACGCGCAATTTTTAGCAGTGGTTCACATTGTAGTCTACGCCGGGGCTATTATGGTACTGTTTTTATTTATTATTATGTTAATGGATTTAAATGCAGACAGTGAACCGCGAAAACACATTGTTACACGTATTATTGCCGGCGTAATTGGAGGAGTACTATTATTTGTAATGGTAGGCGCTTTAAAAGGAGCAGAGCAATTGCAGCTTGTACAAGGTGGTGCATCACAAATAGGCTTGGTTAAAAATTTAGGTAGAGTATTGTTTAGTGAATTCTTATTTCCTTTCGAAATTGCTTCCGTATTATTATTAGCAGCATTGGTTGGTGCTATTATGATCGGGAAAAGAGATACCAATACAAACGATAAAGACATTATAAATCAATAAAAACAGTTAATATGCTGAACGGAATTCCAATTAATTATTACATCATGCTTAGCGCCATATTATTTATTATTGGCGTTGTAGGAGTTATGGCACGCAGAAATGCCATCATTATTTTTATGTGTGTGGAGCTTATGCTCAATGCCGTTAACTTATTGTTGGTTGCTTTTTCAACGTTGCATAACGATGCAAGCGGTCAGGTGTTTGTGTTTTTTATTATGGCCGTTGCAGCCGCTGAGGTAGCTGTTGGCTTAGCTATTCTGGCAATGGTATATCGTAATTTTAAAAGTATTGACATTGATTTATTAAGCAGATTAAAGAATTAGTATATGATCAAATTAGTTGCACTCATTCCATTATTTCCCCTGTTAGGATTTTTAATAAACGGGTTTTTTGGTAAAAAAATAAGTAAAGGCTTATCAGGAGCTATTGCAAGCATTGCTGTATTGGCTTCTTTTGTTGTAGCCTTATTAATATTTTTTGAATTAGAACATTCAGAACTTAAATCGCATACCGTTAATTTATTTTCATGGATCAACTCCGATACATTAAAAATTCCTTTCGAATTTTTGGTAGATCCCTTATCGTCTTGGTTCTTATTGATCATTACAGGGATAGGTTTCTTAATTCATATTTACTCTATCGGCTACATGCATGATGACGAGGGCTTTGCGCGCTTCTTCACTTACTTGAATTTATTCGTATTCTTTATGTTATTATTGGTATTAGGTAATAACTACTTAATTATGTTTGTGGGTTGGGAAGGCGTTGGTCTTTGCTCTTATTTATTAATTGGCTTTTGGTTTAAGAATACAGCTTATAATAATGCAGCTAAAAAAGCATTCATTATGAATCGTATTGGTGATCTTGGTTTTTTATTAGGGATCATTTTAATATTTGTAACCTTTGGCAGCATTACTTACGGAGAAGTATTTTCTATCGCCTCAGGCGGAAATGAAAACACAATCACCGCAATCGCGTTATTATTATTTATAGGAGCTATGGGTAAATCGGCACAGCTTCCTTTATATACATGGTTGCCTGATGCCATGGCGGGCCCAACTCCTGTATCAGCATTGATACACGCGGCAACTATGGTTACAGCGGGCATCTATATGATTGTTCGTTCAAGTGTATTTTATTCTATTTCAGAAGAAGCATCTCATGTTGTCGCAGTAATTGGTGTGGCAACCGCTTTATTTGCGGCAACTATCGGCTTGTTCCAAAACGATATCAAAAAAGTATTGGCTTATTCAACTGTTTCTCAATTAGGATTAATGTTTTTAGGGTTAGGGGTTCATGCCTATAGTTCTTCTGTATTTCATGTAACTACCCACGCGTTTTTTAAAGCTTTATTATTCTTAGGTGCAGGTTCTGTGATCCATGCTATGGGTGGCGAACAAGACATGCGTAAAATGGGTGGTTTGAAAAAGGCATTACCAATTACATTTGCAACCATGCTTATCGGAACAATTGCAATTAGCGGTATTCCTCCGTTCTCAGGTTTCTTTTCTAAAGATGAAATATTGGCGCATACCTATGAGCATAGTCCGGTGTTATGGTTCTTCGGCCAAGTAGCTTCTATGCTAACAGCGTTTTATATGTTCCGTTTATTGTATTTAACGTTCTATCGCAAATTCAGAGGTACACATGAGCAAGAACACCATTTACATGAATCTCCAAAAAGCATGACCATTCCTTTAATTGTATTGGCTGTGCTATCAGTGGTTGGTGGTTTATTAGGCTTACCTGAATTCTGGAATCTTCCAAACTGGATGCACCATCATTTAGATCCTATTATTATACACAAGAGCCCAAGCATTTTAAACCATGATAAAGAATGGATGTTAATGGCAATTGCGGTATTAGCCGCAGGTGCAACGATTTTCTTTGCTTACATGGTGTATATTAAAAACAAAATGTTACCTGAGGCTAATGACGAAAAATTAAAAGGCATCAAAAAATTGATTTATAATAAGTATTATGTGGATGAATTATATGATATAGTAATTCGCAAACCGTTAGATATTATTTCTACATTTTTCTATAAATTTATTGATCTACAAATTGTAGACGGTATTGTAAACGGAGTAGGAAGCACTGTAAAAGGGATCAGTTCAGTTGTGCGTAAAGCGCAAACAGGCCACATTGGACTTTACATTTTTAGTATGGTTATGGGAATTATTCTTATTTTATTTTACTCATTCATTAAATAGATTTAAGAAGTGCAACTGCAAAAAGTTCAACATAAAATCCACGAAATACGTAACCAAAAAGTTATGTTGGATTTTGATTTGGCCGAACTTTATGAGGTTGAAACACGTGTGTTAAATCAAGCTGTAAAACGTAACATTGAGAGGTTCCCCGACGATTTTATGTTCCGTCTTACAGTGGAAGAATTTGATTCTTTAAAAGTGATGTCATCACAATTTGTGATGACATCACCAAAAAAGAGACCAAATACAGCATTACCTTATGCTTTCACAGAGCAAGGTTTAGCAATGCTCAGCGGCATTTTGAAATCCAAAAAAGCAATTGATGTAAATATATCAATTATGCGTGCGTTTGTTTTTTTAAGGCAATATGCTTTAACGCATAAAGACTTGACGGAAAAATTAAATGAATTAGAAAAAAAGTACAGCAAACAATTTAAAGATGTTTATGAAGCAATTAATTACCTGATTACTAAAGATAAGCAAACAGAAAAACAAGGTGCGCGTAAACAAATAGGATATAAAACAAAATAAAAAATTAGAACAAAATATGTTAGTAGGATTATTAATCATTGTACCACTTATTGCAAGCTTACTGGTGTTCTTTACAAAAGGTAAAGCAGCTCGTAATTTGGCGTTGGGCTTATCAGTTGTAGAATTTATTTTATCGTTGGTTGTATTTTTTCAATACAAACACAACCCCGATTGTAAAGACCTGATTTTAAATTATGCATGGATCGAATCGTTGGGAATTCATTTTGCGGTTGGTATTGATGCCTTATCATTACTGCTGGTATTATTAACTACATTTTTAGTCCCCTTAATTATTTTATCTTCTTATAATACCGATTACGATAAACCACATTCTTTTTATGGATTGATCCTGGTTATGCAAATGGCGTTAATAGGCGTTTTTACGGCTAACGACGGATTTTTATTTTATATCTTCTGGGAATTAGCGCTTATTCCTATTTACTTTATTTGTTTAGTTTGGGGCGGTGAAGACAGAGGGCGTATCACCTTTAAGTTTTTCGTATATACCTTATTAGGTTCATTATTTATGCTGGTTGGCTTAATTTATTTATACAACCATACTGGCTATGATACAGGTATTAAATCATGG
>JBBRHI010000121.1:0-7603 GCA_038222995.1 Bacteroidia bacterium
TGCAGCCTTTACTGAGCAGTTGCAACTTATTATTATTGTAAAGCACCGGTGGGTTATGCCCTGCATTAATATAATTAAGCTTGCGTGTTTTAATATTGTATTTGGCAATGAACAACGAAATAAATTTTTCGGTCTTTGCATTATCGTATATCAGCTGGTTCAAATCAATCACCACTTCTATAAGGTCTTTTGTATACTTTAAAAGCACTCTTAATGCAGCCTGCAGGTTACTCATTAATAAAGCGGCAGATACTCCTTTACCGGAAACATCTGCCAAACAAAAGATACACTCTTCATCTGTGGTCCAAATCACATCATAATAATCGCCTCCCACCTGCTGATGCGGAAAGTACATCACATCCATTTCCAGTTCCGGAATATTTGGCAGCGAAGAAGGGAACAATAAATTCTGCATGCCTTTAGCAAGCTCTAATTCTTTTTGTATAGCAGCTCTTTGTATCGACAGCTTTGAAAGTTTTTTGTTCTCAATAGCAACGATCATAACATTGGTGAGTGTTTGTATAAAAGGCAAATGCTTAATGGCAGAGCTCATCTCCAGTTTTTCCTCATCAATATCTCCCAACAACACAAAGGCCAGCGGTGTTTTTTTGTGATAAACAGGAATAACAATTTCGAAGCGTTTACTTAAGTTTCCTTTTGAATAAGAGATCGTTTCTATCTCCTCAATGTCCAGTAATTCTTTCTCAAACACCAAGTGGTTAAAGTTTTCATCGACCCCGTATTTTAAAATGCATTTCCATTCCACATCAAAATTAAACAGCACCAACTTTCCTACTTTTAGTTTATTTTCTAAAATTTCCTGGTAAATATCGAGCAGCTGAGCGGTAGATACGTTATTATTAATAGCCTTTGTCATTTCCAACAAAGAACTCAACTTAACATCTTTTACAGCGTTTGATTCCTGGTTATGTAATTTAGAGTGCTCCAATGTATTTACTAAAGTAAGCAATAAATTTTAATGCCACAGCCGTACTTGTCTTTTAAAAATCCCGTTTTGTTTCCCCTATACCTAACTGTTTTTTTAAGCCGGCATTACTCAAAGAATGCCGTAAATTATTTATCGTACAGCTTATGTATTAATGAAGGCAGTTGTTTGGCTGCAAATACTTCTTTCATTTTTGCTTTTGCCTCGTAGGCGGGTGTTCCAAAATACACTTTGCCTTCCGGCACATCTTCCCCTACTCCGCTCTGTGCCTGTATCACAGCATTGTTACCGATCTTAATATCGCTTGATACGCCTACTTGCCCCCACATTGTAACATGGTTGCCTATAATGCAACATCCCGCAATAGCTACATTGGCAGCAAATAAACACATATCTCCCACAATAACATCATGGCCCAGGTGCACCTGGTTATCAATAATAGTTCCGTTACCTATAACGGTATCGGCAGTTACTCCCTTATCAAAAGTACAGCCGGCACCAATGCTTACATCATCTTTAATAATAACGGTGCCGCAACTTTGCAATTGTTCGAAATGTGTTTTTCGGTTCTTAAAATAAAAGGCATCCGATCCTATAATAGTGCCCGCATGTATAATAACATTGTTGCCGATCCTGCAATTATCATATACCACCACATTTGGATGAAGGATACAATTAGCACCGATTACCACATTATTACCTATAAAACAGCCGGGCATAATAAGGGTATCATTTCCTATTTTTGCGCTCGGGCTCACCGTATGCATTGAATAGTGCTTTGGCTGAAAATGTTGAGTGAGTATGTTAAACGCCGTAAACGGTTCGTCCACTATTAATAATGCTTTACCGGCAGGACACTCTACTTTTTTATTGATAATAATAGTAGTGGCAGCCGATTGTAATGCCTTGGTATAATATTTAGGATGATCTACAAAAACCGCATCACCGGCAACTACACGGTGTATCTCATTAAAACCTGTGATGATATGGCTTTCATCACCAATACGTTCCGCTTTAATTAATTCCGAAATATCTTTTAATGTGGTTGGTTTTATTTGCATAGAATAACAAATATACCTCTTCCGGCAGTATAATTGCTAACCGGCTATTATTTTTTTATAGAACTAATTGACCCTTAATTTTTGGCCCGGTTTTAAATAGTACCGTTTTTCTATGCCGTTCAACACACATAATTCTTTCATGGATAAGCCGTAACGTTTCGCTACTTCATACCATGTATCGCCTCGTTCTACAGTATGCAAAGACGCATTACTCGGGTATGCACAAATGCCGTAACGCGATTTTTTTACAACAATAGAATCATTGTACGTTTTATTATCAATGAACGAAATAATAGACGCCGGGTTTACGGCCTGTCCCTTAAAGCGTACTTCAAAATGTAAATGCGGGCCGCTGCTATGCCCTGTGCTGCCCCCTAATCCTATTAGCTGACCCGATAACACTACCTGGCCGGGTTTTACTTTAATTTTTGATAAATGAGCGTATACCGTGTCCAGTCCGTTATAATGCCTTATGATCACTACATTACCGAAACCGCCTTGCACGTGTGCTATCCGCACCATGCCGTCAAACGCTGCAACCACAGCATCACCCCTGTTCAAATTAATATCTATTCCCTTATGCATTCTTCCGTCGCGCCAACCGAACCTTGAATTAACGGGCCCCGCACGCGGGTGATGGTAAATACCTAAAGAATCGCTTTCTATTTTAATGATTTGTGATTCCGGAAATTCGCTTTCGGCAGTTATTTGAAAAACGGTGCTCTCATCAAAATCATCATAAAAATTAGTAGCCGGAATATTGCCGTAGTTAACTACCGATAAGTTAGCGGTAGCAGAAACAAGGATGCTGTTATAATAGCTGATGAGCTCTATCTGTTGCTCATCAATCACCTCAAGGTCTAATAAGGAATCAACAATGTTTACAAGTTGCAGTCGTGTTATACCTGCGCTTTTGTTACCGGCAAGGTATACGGACCCTGCAACACGGCTTGTGTCTTTTTTAGGTTCGCCTTCCGCGTGCATGTGGCGGGGGATCACTAAAACAAATAACAGTATATGAACAATAAACTTCAAATTGTTAATAAGTTGTACGAAAATAGTAAAATATTATTAAAAAGAAACTTTTACTATCATTTTTTATATTTAGCCGCTAAATACATTAACTGATCAAAATAATCGACAAAACTATTTGTATTAACGAAAATAATCCGCTTATTTGTTTAATACAAAACTGAGTATGATAGCAAACGCTGATATAAAAATTGAAAAAACTGCTCACAGCAGAATAAGTGAATATGATGTGAACAACGTTCCTTTCGGGAAATGTTTTTCGGACCACATGTTCATTGCTGAATATAAAGACGGTAAGTGGGAAAAGTCCTACATACTGCCATATGGAGATATGCCGATGAGCTACGCCATGTCAGCATTGCATTACGGCCAGGCTATTTTTGAAGGGATGAAAGCTTACAAATCGGCTACGGGCGAAGTAAGCATTTTCAGGCCTTTGGAAAACTTTAAACGCATGAATAAATCAGCTATACGGATGGCTATGCCCGAAGTTCCCGAAGAAATTTTTATGGGCGGTTTAACTGAATTGTTAAAGTTAGATTCTGCCTGGATCCCCACATCAGATACAGGGTCTTTATACATTAGGCCGTTTTTAATAGCTACCGACGAAGCCATTGGTGTAAAGGCAAGCGATACGTATAAATTTATAATTATTACATGCCCGGCGGGTAAATACTATTCGGAGCCTATTAAAGTATTAATTGAAACCACTTACATACGTGCCGTTGAAGGCGGTGTAGGCTTTGTGAAAGCCGCAGGTAATTACGGCAGAAGTTTATACCCTACTAAACTGGCTCAACAAAAAGGGTATCAGCAGGTAATCTGGACCGACGGTAAAACACATTCGTTCCTTGAAGAATCGGGCACCATGAATTTAATATTTGTGATCAATAATAAAGTGGTAACACCTGCTTTAAGCGATACGATACTTGCCGGTATTACCCGCGACAGTGTACTGGCTTTAGCAAGAAAATGGAATATGGAGGTGGAAGAACGTAAGATCTCCATCACTGAAATATTGGAAGCACATGCTGCCGGAACTCTACAGGAAGCCTTTGGAGTTGGCACTGCCGCTACTATTGCTCAAATTATAGGCATAGGGCATTTAGAAAATTACTATCCTTTACCTGCTGTGGAAGACCGTAAATTTTCTAACAACATTGATGAAACACTGAGAAATATCCGTAAAGGAAAAACAGAAGATACGTTCCACTGGATGTATAATGTAAGCTGACAACGTTAAAAGCCTTATTATCCGATAAGGCTTTTTTAATATGCAGCGCCGGTATAACCCGTTTTTTATTGTTAGTCATTGTTCAAAACATTATTTTTAATCCCAATACAAACCTTTAAATTTGTTGCGCTTGTAACAAAAATTAAACTTAATGAAATATTTTGCAGACATAAACGTAATGCCCATGAAAGCATTATTAGACCCACAGGGTAAGGCCGTAACAGGTTCTATGAAAAACCTGGGACTTGCCGAAATTGAGAACATACGTATCGGTAAACATATTACGTTAGAAATTGAAGCGCCTAATAAAGAAACGGCTTCCGCTAAAATAGATGATGCCTGCAAAAAATTATTATGCAATCAAATTATGGAGTTCTATGAATTTGAACTTCGCGAAGCCTGATCAATTATAGAATCATAAATTTTTGAAGTGTAGAGTTAAAAAGTAAGATCTATAAGTCTCCCCCGGAATAAAATAATAATCAATAAAATAACTAATCACCAAATCAATAATTAAAAACAAATGGGATATCTTTTCACCTCAGAATCAGTATCAGAAGGCCACCCGGACAAAGTTGCCGATCAAATTTCAGATGCATTAATTGATAACTTTTTAGCATTTGATCCTCAAAGTAAGGTAGCCTGCGAAACGTTAGTTACTACAGGACAAGTTATATTGGCCGGAGAGGTAAAATCAAAAGCATATTTAGATGTACAGGAAATTGCCCGTGAGGTGATCCGTAAAATCGGGTATACAAAATCGGAATATATGTTCGAAGCTAATTCTTGCGGTATTTTATCTGCTATACACGAACAGTCTGCCGATATTAACCAAGGGGTTGACAGAAAGAAAAAAGAAGAGCAAGGTGCAGGCGACCAAGGGATGATGTTTGGTTACGCCACTAATGAAACTGATAACTATATGCCTTTGGCTTTAGATTTAGCGCATGCTATTTTGCTGGAGCTTGCCGCATTGCGCAGGGAAGATAAAGCGATTAAATATTTACGTCCTGATGCAAAATCACAGGTAACCTTAGAGTATGATGATAATAATGTACCTGTTCGTATTGATGCTATCGTAGTTTCAACACAGCATGATGATTTTGATTCTGAACCTAAAATGTTAGCAAAAATTAAGAAAGACATTGTTGAGATTTTGATCCCGAGGGTTAAAAAGAATTATCCTAAATACGCTCACTTATTCAACAACAAAATTAATTACCACATTAACCCCACCGGTAAATTTGTAATTGGCGGTCCACACGGCGATACGGGCTTAACAGGCCGTAAAATTATTGTGGATACTTACGGTGGTAAAGGTGCTCACGGCGGTGGTGCATTTTCAGGTAAAGATCCAAGTAAAGTTGATAGAAGCGCTGCTTATGCAACCCGCCACATCGCTAAAAACTTGGTAGCGGCAGGCGTTTGCGACGAAGTATTAGTACAGGTATCTTACGCAATCGGTGTTGCACAGCCGATGGGTATTTTTATTGATACTTACGGTACCGGTAAAGTGAAAATGACTGACGGTGAGATCGCTAAGATCGTACAAAAAGTATTTGACATGCGCCCATACTTTATTGAACAGCGTTTTAAATTACGTACACCTATTTATAGCGAAACTGCTGCTTACGGACACATGGGCCGTAAAAATGAAGTAGTTACTAAAACTTTCAAATCTCCCGACGGAAAAATAAAAACGATGAAAGTGGAATTGTTT
Source organism: Bacteroidia bacterium (assembly GCA_038222995.1). Classification (GTDB taxonomy): domain Bacteria; phylum Bacteroidota; class Bacteroidia; order B-17B0; family Aurantibacillaceae; genus UBA4416. Next base: position 5,994 of record JBBRHI010000121.1, read on the forward strand.
ACCTGGGAAAAATTAGATTACGTGGCTAAAGTAAAAGCTGCTTTTAAAGTAAAATAGTTTTTATCCTTATATAATTAAAAAGCTTCTGTAAGTAACAGAGGCTTTTTAATTTATGTCACACAAATGAAAAGTTATACTGAACACGCTCTCTATAACTTTAACTATCAAGCGTGAAGTAAAAACGCCAAAATTGCTTATATAAAGATACGTTAAGTAGAATAAGATTAAGGCCATATGTTGATTCATAACCGGCTCAGATTAGCGGGATATTTTTTGGAACCGTATTTTTTCGCGTGAGTGCCGGAGCGGCCTGTTTGAGCTCTTCCGCATTTTCTTGCGGAAAGCGAGTAGCGACAGCACGCCCCAAAGGGACACGCCCAAATTGCTTTGATCGATTATCTGCGAAAGTTTATGGAATGTGATGATAGTCGAAAAGATCTATTACTGAGGTATTTGAGCCTTGCTAAATCTCGGATCACGATTTGTATTAAGAGCAAGCAATATCTGAACGACTCCTAAAAATACATGCGGTACGTACACCACATCTTCAAAATTAAGGATCCATGGAGAAATTGCTAATACAAAGCCGCAGGAAATATCCAACACCAAATTAAAACGAAAAGGAATGACTTTAAACAAACTGTAATTATAGTTGGTAAGCAGGCTGTAACCAATTACAAATACACCAATAATAATAGGTGAACCGGCATCAAAAATATCTTTATTAAACATAAAGATCCAAGGTGAAAGAATTAAAAGAATCCCGAAACTGTAATCTAAAATGCTGTGGAGCTTTATACTGATGAGTTTCATAACGGCGGGATATTAAGAGTTTGTGTACCTATTAAGTACAAAATACAATGCCGGTAAAAGGTTTCAGAATTCATGAACATTGATTAATTTCGCGGTGATGAATAGTTTAAAATTATATATGGTGATTATAGGCTGTAAGCCTAAGGGCAGGTATACAGAACAACATGATGTGTTTTTCGGGATTGCTGAATCTTTGAAAGAGCTCGTGCCGCATATGAATGAATTTTGGCCCGAAACTAAAGGCAAATTCCATATTGATGCCTGGAGAGAAGTAACCCGGGTGAACGGCTATAGTATTGAAGTAAAAAAATGGGACGAGGATATACAAAATGAACAGCATTTATTTTTTATCAATCTCGGTGGTTACAAACCCGGCGAATTTGATGAACTGCATTATAAACTATTGTCAGTAGGACCTGACAGCGCAACAGCCATTTCAGAAGCTAAACAAACCGTTTTTTATAAAACAGCCGGTTTTAAAGGAGCCACCTCTCATATTGATGATAAGTATGCCTTGGATGTGGATGACCTGTATCATGTAAAAGATATGCTGCTTCCTCTATTTAAAGAAACATACAAATTAAAGATCAAAAAAAAAGAGGCTGCGGAAGACGAATTACATTTAGGTTATGTAACACTCTCCAAATTAATCGGGAAAGACTAAATGAATCGGGGATTAATTTCCCTGTTTGCTCAGCTTGTTCCCAATATAACTAAGGTAATGCCGGATTACAAAGTAGCATTGCCTCTTATTTAATTAATTGTAATTTTAGTTGTGCTATGAAAAAAATCAAACC
>JBBRHI010000122.1:0-7595 GCA_038222995.1 Bacteroidia bacterium
TACCGTTAAACCGCTTGCTGCCGGTAAAACAACCAATGTTACGCATTTTTGCCCGGAACATCCTGCAGCGTTTTCGCTGGTAACGCATACCTGTGTATTTTGATTAGGTGTAAACGTAGCACTTGGTCCTGCCGCGATCCCGGGGATAGAGAGAGGACTGTTACTGCACGACGTTCCTACAAAAGGAATAGTAATACAAAATTGTGTGGTACCGTTTGTCTGTAAAGGATTCCAGTTCCAAGTATAACCATTGGTTCCGGTACCTCCCGACCCTGTAAGCACAATGGATTGTCCGCTGCATACAGTGAGCGAGGGTGCCGCGGCAATATTAACGGTTGGTGTGGGAGTACCCGTTAAATTTACAGTTGCCGGGGATGTGGAGCATCCAGCACCGTAATTTATAACTAAAGTATATACACCGTTATTGGCCGTACTCCAGTTATTTATGGTTGCATTTTGTGTATTAGCCGTGTAGGTGCTTGGCCCTGTCCACGAATACGTACCGCCTGGTGTTAATGATGCCAGGGTAATATTGCTTCCGATACAAATAGGGCTTGGTGCTGTTATGTTTGCCGGGTTTAAAGTGCTTGTTACCGTAACTGTTTTTACAACGGCAGTTCCTGTGGGCGTGCATGCCGACGGCCCAAGTGTAAGCGTATACGTGGTTGTAACGGTAGGGGTAATGGTAATAGTTTGTGTATTAGGGTAAGATCCCGGAGGGTTAGAGGTCCATGAATAAGAAGATGCCGCAGAGCTGCTACCCAATACGGCACTGTAGCCCGGGCATACCTGCGAAGGCCCGGTGATTTGCTGGCCCAAAGCCACGCCGGCTTGTGCGTTTACGGTATAGCTGCAAACGTTTCCGGCAAATCCATCCATCATAACGTAATAGGTTTGACCGGGTACTAAGTTTACATTTGTTGTAATTGTAAAACTTCCGGATCCGCTTCCTTGCGACTGACAATTGGAAACCTCGGTAAAGCTTGTACAGTTGGTGGATGCATAAATAACAGCTTGAATCCCCGAACTGTTATCCTGGCAGCCCGCCGAGGTAAATGCCAAAGATGCACTTGTGCCGCTCGCTACAAAACTAAGCCATGAGTTGTTTTCAATAGAGCCGCAAAAATTACTTAATCCCGATGTATTACCGGCCGTGTAAGCACTGCTCGTGTTACCGCAGTAACCGTTTAAGTCGCAGATCAAAGGCGCGTTCACGCATTCGTCGGCTGCGGGAGTTGAGGCGCAGGCCATAGGATTAGGCAATGGAGGGGCAGGCCTGCTGCCCATACCAGGGCCGTTATCTAAGCGAAAGCGAAAGCCTTTAGATGTCCCCGCGTTATCTGACTTGAAGCGTAAGGTTAAATAGTCGCCGGAAGAAAGGATGAGGAAGTTCTCGTCTAAAATGCCGGATACAGATTTTAGTTGCATGGCATTGGTATCAGGGCCGTCATAAATTTTCAGAACATCGTTATTTTCACATAAAAAATATTGGCTTCTTAAAAAGATTTTGCGTTGATAATTGTTTTTTATGGTAACGATATGATCTTCATTATTATTATAGCCCGATGATACAATACCTGTTTCACCTATAAGGCTGCTGTAAAGGAAAGCCCCGTCGGCAGGAATATTAAATAATTTGTCCGCATCCATATACACTACATTGGGGTGAGTGGCTTCATTTACTTTTTGCGGCCTTAGGCTCAAGGCATCATTATGCGTTTGTGCGTATGAAGTATAAAATAAACAGGATAGGATAAACAGGCAGAGGCTTTTTTTCATTTTCGTTTTAATATAATCTCTTAAAATTATTGATAATATTTGTGTTTAACGTTACCATCTGATTAAGGAATCTATTTGAGTATATAAACCTGCTGTTTGGCATAGGGAGTACAATCGGTACGTCTTTTTTATTTTTTAAGTTTGGGGGGCAGCCCCCCTTGTTTTATTTAATTTTTGTATGGTACAATCATCTTATTAAATTATTAATTTAGCAGAACATCCTATGAAATTATTAGTTCGTCCACCACGGTTATTAAGAAGCTATTATAAATATGCTGTATGGCGCATGAATAAAGAAGAGCGCTCAATATACCTTACGTTCGATGACGGGCCTGTTGAGGAGTTAACGCCTTGGGTTTTAGATACACTGAAACATTACAATGTAAAAGCGACCTTTTTTTGTGTCGGAAATAATATTGATAAGCATCCTTCTGTTTTTAAGCGGATATTGGAAGAAGGGCACCGCGTAGGAAATCACACTTATAATCACATAAAAGGTTGGAAAACCAAAACACAAGATTATCTTAAAAATGTAGAACAATGTGAATTACTCACTAAAACTAAATTATTTAGGCCACCTTACGGCAGAATTAAAAAAACACAATTTTCTAAACTGATCCCGAATTATAAGATTGTATTTTGGGATGTATTAACCCACGATTATGATCCTTTGATCTCTTGTGAGACCTGTTTGAGCAATTCTATTAAGTATACCCGCAACGGTAGTGTGGTAGTGTTTCATGATAATATAAAAGCCCAAAAAAACTTAAAATTCGTTCTACCTCAATATATTGAGCATTTTTTAAAATTAAATTATAAATTTGCAGTTCTATAATTTAAGCCTTTTTGGAATGAAACACCTTTGTCTTTTTGTTATTTTATTGTTAGGGATTTGCTCTTGTCAAACAGCTAAGCCCGAAAAAACCGAAACGTTTAAAGTTTGGGGCAACTGCGATAAATGTAAAAAAACCATTGAAACAGCTTCTTCTGTAGACGGGGTAATAGAAAAAAACTGGGATGTGGAATCTAAATTAATGACCGTTAAGTTTGATACAACCAAAATAAACTTAAACACCATTGAAGAATTGATTGCAAAGGCAGGTTACGATAACGACCTATACTACGGCGACGATTACGCTTACGGTAAGCTGGCCGATTGCTGCCAGTATGAAAGAAAGCCTTTTGAGCTTAAATAATTTTCTCCGGCAAAATAAATTTCGTATTTTCAAAGGTATGTACAATACTAAAGTACCATACTTGATTGGCGTAATTTGCGTTGTTTTTTTTACCGCATGCAACACGCAAAAGGTAAATCAAACAAGTACCGACAGGCTTTATAAAACTGATAATAACGCACTGGCATCAAGCTTTTACATCTATCATATAAATGATAGCGTAAGTCAACTGTTTTATTCCATTTCAAACGAAATATTGGTTTATAAAAAAACGGATACCAGCATTTACTTTTTCAGCAATGTAACGGTGTTGGTTAAAACGAGTTTAGAAGATAACTTAAATTTCACAATTGACACAGCTACTACACGAATAAGAGACCGGCAGGCAGAGGTAGTAGGCAGGCAATTAAAAGGCAGCTTTTATTTCAGGTTACGCGCCGGACAAAAATATCACATCGATATTCAGGTAGATGATGTCAATAAAAAAATACGGTATGCGAGCAGCTTATATGCCGACAAAACAAACAAAGACACGCGCCAAAATTTTTTGGTGACGAGCATCTTAAACGAAGTGCTTTTTAATTCATATTATAAATCAAAAGATAATGTGAATGTAAGATCGGAACGAAATACAGAAAAACTGTTTAATGTAGATTATTTTAAATATGATTTTAAATTGGCTTTGCCGCCTTTCGCCTCAGTGCCAATTGCGCGTATCGATTACAGGCCCGATTCTACATTTAGTATATACAGTAACGATGACCGGCAGTTCCAATTGGCATTGCCCGAAAAAGGATTTTATCATTTAAAAACAAACGATAAAACAAAAGACGGCATTACTTTTTTTGTATACGAACCTACCTATCCTAAAATTAAAAATTCGGAGCAAATGATTTTGGCTACACGGTACATTATGGCTAAAAAAGAATTTGATAATTGTATGAATGCCGCTGATAAAAAAGCTGCCATTGATAAATTTTGGATTGACTTGGGCGGTAGTAACGAACGTGCTACTGAGCTGATTCGGAAATATTACGGACGTGTGTTGGAAGCAAATAAATTATTTACCGATTTTAGAGAAGGTTGGAAGACGGACCGGGGAATGATCTATATTGTATTTGGAGCGCCAACAAGAGTCACTAAACGCAAAAACGGGGAGGTATGGACTTACGGCGATACGGGAAATCCTAACTCAACTGTTTTTTCATTTATTAAAATTGTTAATCCCTTTACGGACAATGATTATGAACTGGAGCGTAATGAAATTTTTAAAATGCCTTGGTACCAAGCTGTAGATATGTGGAGGCAGGGAAGGATCTATTTAGATAATTAACGGTTCATTTTTTGTAAAGTTAAAATGGCCTTCGTTTTAAAGTCCAAGTCGTCTAAATAATAATCGCTTCTCAGTTCCAGCTTTAAAATTTGATTATAGTAAAGTTTGGCAAGATCATCCTCTCCATTTTCGCGCAATGCTTCCGCATAAAAAAATTATTGGGAATATTATTCGGAAAATGATGAAGGGCTTTTTCTAAAATACGTTTTGAGTTTTTTATGCTCGGCCAATTCATAATAATGCCCAGGTTAGGTACCCTATAATTTAATACGCCAAGCACTTTCCAACCTGCACCGGCGTTATACATCGAATCGATCGAAATTAATTTTTCGGAGTTTGTTCGCATTTTATTTACCACACCGTCGTTTATGGCTTTTATAACTCCCGATATTTCTCCCAGTAAGCCTACGCTTACAATGTATTCGAAACAGATCGGCCCGTTATTAGGGTATTTTTCTTTTAAGATCTTTCCTACCTTAATAGCGTTATTTAATACTTTTTCTTTTTCGGTTTTTGAAGCGCAAACGAAACGCGCTTTAAAATTAAGGCTTTGTAAATAATATGATCCCGCTATTTCCGGCTGATTGAAAGCAGCGAGTTCTTTTTCAAGGATCTCAATGGCTTCTTCAATAATTGCAGGCTTTGGTGTTAAGCCCACCGAGCCTTCCGCGCGTTTATTAAAAAGATCAATCCCTTTTTGAAGATTATTCTGCGCATGTGATGCGGAAGAAACTAAATAAAGAATTATGAGTATAATTTTAAACGGTTTCATTTAAACCTGCGTAAAATTGCCTGGCCCATTGTCTGTATTTTCCTATTGGTCCGTCGCCTTTAGCCAGCGCAGGGTTTTCAATAAATGCTTTATGCTGCCAAACGTCAAAATCCTGGCTTACATCGTGTGCGTAGCCTTTAAAGGCTTGTTTTAGTACAAGCTTATTTACTAATGTTTTAGGAACTACTTTCAGGAAAGGATTTAATTTTCCAGGCTTATCAATTCTTTTAACGGACATGCCGATCTTTAAATTTATTTTTCCGTCGGCAATAGGCGTAGGGAAAACATATTGGCGGGTGTGCAGTTCGTAAGCCGGAATAATAACTTCCACAAAAGAATAGCCTAAACCGTGAACATGAATGTTGATCTCTGCTTTTAAGCCGGCGTTATTAAAAATACCGCCTTGCCTGTTAAACCCATAAGATGCATTGAGGTAAGGTCCGTTAGAGGTTAGTTCTTTTAAGTCATGCACGTTGGAGTATTTATGAACCACAGAAAAATGGCCTACATCTACGCTGTTTTCGGTAGTTTCCTGCGGATGACTGTTAAGGATATAATCGGCCGTCATTACTTCGCTCCAATCACTATGGTTTGTTTCGGGTATATACCAAAAAGGTTCATTCCCTTTTATATCATGCCACACAATTACAAACCCGTTTACTTCTTTATGAGCATGTGTTTTTAAAATTGCTTTAGCCGGCGGTTTTGTATCATAACCTGTTTCAGTACAATTTCCTTTGGTATCAAAACAGAAGTAATGGAACGGACAGCGAATGGTTTCTCCTACAACATCCCCGCCGTGTCCGAAATGCGCCCCCATATGCGGACAATGAGCATCTACAACTGACAGTATGCCGCTTTGCGTGCGAAAAAGAATAATATCCTTACCGATAAATTGTTTGGTGACAAGTGTCCCGTTTTTTATTTCGTTGCACTTTGCTAAAACATACCATCCTGTAGGGTAAGGATATAGTTTTTTTGAACTTGGCACTGTTACCATATATTATTCCACTTTATCAGTTTCTAATACCCTCAGCTTTACAGATTCAACCGTTTGTTTTTTGCGTTGCAGGATGGTTATTTCATAACCTCCGTATTGTTTTTTCTCGTTCACACCGGGGATCCTTCCCCATAAAAAATTGATCAGCCCTGAAATGGTTCCATACCTTGAGTTTTCGGGCAGCGACATAGGCAACGATTCATTTACGTCCCCGATACTGCTGTGAGCATTAATAATGTATTCTGTTTCACTTTTCTTTTCTACGGTTGGTTTTTCTTCATCATGTTCATCCTGTATTTCTCCAACCAGTTCTTCAATAATATCTTCCATGGTAATAATACCGGCCGTAGCTCCAAACTCATTGGTAACAATAGCAATTTGCATGTGCAATTTCTGAAAATCACGCAACAGATCGTTAATTTTCATACTCTCCGGAACAAAATGCGCCGGCCGCATAATATCTTTTATGGTACGAAATTTTTTAGAGATCAGTTCTTTAAAAAGATCTTTAGCGTATACTACTCCAATAATATTATCAATATCCCCTAAAAAGATAGGATAGCGCGAAAAGCCTTCATCCGATATTTTTTGCACAATACCGTCCCTGTCCAATGCTTCTACATCAATGGCTGTTACACGGTTTTGAGGTACCATAATTTGTTTCACAATACGGTCGTCAAAGTCAAATACATTTTGGATCAGCTCATTTTCACTTGGTTTAATGGCTCCGCCTTCTTCACTTTCGGTTAGGATTAACCGTAGTTCTTCTTCGGAATGAACATCTTCTTCACCAATTTTTTTAATTCCCAATAAACGTAAAAATAAGTTTGATGATTTATTTAATAGCCAAATAAACGGGCCGAACACGAAATAAAAAATGCGTAAAGGCCATGAGATAAAAAGAATGGTATCGATAGAATATTTAATGCCGAACATTTTAGGGACCTGCTCGCCCAATGTAATGTGAAGAAAGGTGATGAGTGTAAAGGCGATGGGAACCGTTACTAAATGAGGGTTTACAACCATGTGAAGATCAGCGAAAAATTTAGAAACGATGTTGCTCATCACATGTTCCCCGTAAGCTCCTAAGCCTAAGCTGGCCAATGTAATTCCTAATTGTGATGCTGACAAGTAAGTATCAAGACGCTGTAATATTTTTTGAGCAATTTTGGCGCGTTTGCTTCCTTTCTGAGCTTTAAGATCAATTTGTGATGATCTTACCTTAACTAAAGCAAACTCTGTGGCAACAAAAAAACCATTCAGTAAAACCAGTAAAAGTGTAAGAAAAAGGTCTGTTATCATAAATTATATCCTTATACAAATATAGTAATAGAATTGAGTATTTATCTAGAAAGCCTTATCATTTATGGGATTTAGCAAGCTCTGCTTCTTTGTAAGCCAACGCTTTTTTAAGCATTTCTATTTCTTCCATTAATTTTTGAGGACTGTTTTCTTCGCCGTCGTTCCACAATTTATTGGTATAGAAAGGTTTTTCGGAATAGTTAATGTTCATTTCCGGGTTTCTGAAAAAGCTGT
>JBBRHI010000123.1:0-7583 GCA_038222995.1 Bacteroidia bacterium
GGTATGGGAACATGATGATAAGTTTAAAGAATATTTAAGGACCATTCGTACGATGGCTATTGATATGGAGACCGCTACTATTTTCAGCGTAGGCTTCCATAACGAAATTCCTGTTGGGGCTTTACTACTGGTAAGCGACCAGCCGATGATACCCGAAGGCGTGAAAACAGAAGAGAGTGATAAAAAAGTAACGGGTGATTTTGCAGGTGATCATTTACGGATCGGGATCGATTCACTGAAAGAGCTTCAGAAAGCGGGAATTTCAGTGAAACATTTAAAGTTTTAATTTCACTAACGTATTATAGACGTTTAACCGTCCGATATCAGTTTTTATAAAGGGAAATAAAGCGCTATATGAGGTTATAGAGCTTTGTTTTTTGAAACCTTTGGTATGCTTTCGTTTCTTTTACGTGTAAGCGGATGCCTATAGAGAAATTGACCGCGCCGTATTTAGAGAAGTATTCCATCACATTGCTGTTATAATAGCTAAAGTCGGAGCTTGTACTTACCATTACAAAAAACTTTTTAAAATTTAAACCCAATGATGATCTAAAGTCACCGGATACGGATGTATAAAATAAGGTAGTTGGAGCGGCATCTAAAGTATGATACGTTCTCCATTGTTCTTCCGGCCCGATGATCAATGTTAAGTTTAAAAATAATGCTTTCCATAAAACCAAATTAAAACTGCCGCCTCCGTAAATAGAAAAGGCCGCTACATTTAAGCCGTTAACAGTTTGATGCGAATCATAATAATGCCTTATCGGTGCGGGTATAAAAGAGCTGTCAGAATTTAAACGGTTATAATAAATATTAGCCGTAAGCACAAAACTAAATGCGGATCTCAATTGCCTTTGATCGCAAGAATAAGCCGACTTAAATGAAAATTTATTGGCATTGGTAAAAAATAAAAATTTTGTTTTAAAACCCTGCGACCTTAAGCTTGGTGATTGTGTGTAAATACCGTCATGCTTAAAGGTTGTATCATAAAGAGATGTATTGTTATTATAAAATCCGGTGTAGCTCCGGTAACTGTTTTCAAGCCGCCAACGGTCTCCTCCAAAATTTAAAGCCAGGTTGGTATACTTTGTATCGCCTGTTTGATTTTTGTTAGCAGGCGGCGTGCTCTTAAAAGCAAAGGCAAAGTTTAATTTATCATAGTTTAATTCTATCCCTGTTAAATTATTTGCTTCCGCTTTATAAACCACTTTCGATTGCCCTGTAGTATCTTTAGTGAGCTTTTGCGTAATGTCCATTTCATAGCTCCGCACCGATTGAAACACAGAAACAACGAGGCGGTCTTTATACTTGCGATAATACGTAGAGTCCCAACCTGTTTGAGAAAAAAGGCCCTGCAGGCCAACAATTGTAAAAAGTATAAAATATAAATATTTCAATTTATGATAAAGTAAATCGGATACTAAAAATAAATAATAATTTTGAGCTTTAAATATAATAAGAACATTTCGATATGAACAACTATTCACTAAATCTGCAACAGCGTTTTGATGTTTTTGTAACAGATCTATTACAATATGCTCCACGCGTTGCCGGCGCTATTTTATTTTTAGTGATCGGAATGTGGTTTATTAACCGGTTTTCGAAAATTGCTTCCAAAGCAATGGAAAAAAGAGACCTGGAAGTATCGCTCCGAACCTTTTTGAGAAGTTTAATCAACATCGGTTTAAAAATAGTACTGGTAGTAACCGTAGCAGGCATGATCGGTATTGGCACAACATCGTTCGTTACTATATTGGGCGCTGCGGGTTTAGCCGTAGGCCTGGCATTACAAGGTTCGCTTTCTAATTTTGCCGGCGGGGTATTAATTTTGATTTTTAAACCCTATAAAGTGGATGATACAGTTGAGATACTGGGACAAACGGGTACCGTAAAAGAAATACAGATCTTTAACACCATACTTTTAACGGGCGATCTTAAAACTATTATTTTACCTAACGGAGCTGTATCTAACGGCACTATTATTAACCATACCAAGTATGGCATCTTACGAAGTGATGTTCACGTAACTATTGACATTAATAACAATGTAACCATTGTTAAAAATTTACTGATCGATGAAATGATGAAACATCCCGAGATCCTTAAAAATCCTCTGCCCGAAGTAATAGCCATACGTATGGCAGAAAACGGCATTACGCTTTCTATTAAGCCTTACGGTCTGGCGGAAAATCATTCAATGATAAACGCGGAAATTGTGGAAATCACCAAACTGGTGTTCGAAAAAAACAATATTGCCTTAGCGCCGGCAAAGGTCGGTTTATAATGCTTAATCTTTAAGATCGGACAATCCGGCTGCGTAAATTTCATGCATAAAATCAGAATAATACCTGCTTTTTTTTCGGATGATGTATTGCAGTATTTCTCTACATTAATTTAAATACATCCTCAAAGTAGTTCAGGAAACTTTATTCAACGTGATGGCAAAAATGCTTCCTGTACCAAAATCGGTATCTACCGTGATATGGCCGCCCTGTGCTTCAATAAATTCTTTACTGATAGCAAGGCCCAGGCCTGTACCTTCTTTTTGCGTACCCGGAACACGGAAATACCTGTCAAAAATTTTATCCTTGTATTGAGGGGCAATACCTTGCCCTGTATCTTTAACAGAAAAGCGAATATTTTTTTCTTCGGCTGTTACTGTTATAAATATAGTTGAGTTATCATAAGAATAGCGGATCGCATTTGAAATGATATTCACAAGAACCCAGGCACTTTTTTCACTGTCGGCAAAAACTTCAGGAAGATCGCCCGGACAACTGATCTCGAGTTTTATATTTTTTTGTTCGGCCTGAACTTTATTTGAGTTTACGGCGTATGTCAGTATTTCTTTCGGGTCAACCGGCATAAGGCTTAGTTGTATATTTCCGCTCTCTACCTGCGTCATATTAAGCAACTCGCCGGTTATTTTCAGCAACCTGTTGGCATCGTCCTTAATGCCGTTTAAGAGATGCTTTTGATCTTCGCTTATTTTTCCTGCCTGTTCATTTTCCAAAATCTGCAGGCTCATTTTTATGGAAGATAACGGTGTTTTGAACTCATGTGAAACAGTTGCGATGAAATTAGTTTTTGCGGAATCCAATTCTTTGTAAGAGGTAACGTTTCTAAGGATAATTACATGGCCGATTAACCGTTTATCTTTTTCACCGGTTGGTATGGTTGAAATATCGATGATCTCTTTTTCAAAATAACTTTCTTTATCATCAGCGAATATTTTAATTGGCTTCGCCTTACCCTTTTCTTTAATTACCAAAGCTTTTATAAGCGAGCGGATCAAATCATTGGTAAGAGATAATTCCTGTGAAGATTTCCCTATAAGGTTTTCCTGTTTTAAGCCTGTTATTTTTAACGCTTCTTCATTGGCGAAAATAATTTTCATGTGTTCATCCAACCCTATCACCGGATCGTGCATATTATTAATAAGGGTCTCAATTCTCTTTTTCTCCATCATCAATTTAGCGAGGCTGCTGTTGTTATACTCCTCAAGCTTTTGTGCCATTGTGTTGAAAGATGCGGCCAGTTCTCCAAACTCATCATGGTTTTCAAAATTAACCCGCTGCGAATAATTTTTCTCGGCAATTTGCCTGATGCTAACGGTAAGCTCTTTAATAGGATTGGCAATGCTTCCCGGGAGGTTTATAAGTAATGCCAAGGCAATAAAAAAACAAAGCCCTCCGGTTAATCCAACCCAAAAAATAGTGCTTTCTGCCGTATTGTTCGCAAGCGCGCTTTTGCGCTGTATGGCATCCATATTCAGTTTCATGATGGCATCCAGATCACTCCGTATGAGTTTAGCAATGGAAAGATCAGACAGGTTTTCCTTTAATAATTTAAAATGGCCCGTTAAATTTTCTGTCAGTTCCGCCTCTCCGATTTCCGTTATATTTGTTCTTTGTTTTTCAAGGTTAGCCGCAAGTTTTTCCACGGCATTTTTTTCCGTGCCTATTTCATCCAATGCGTTTAGCATGTAACGCGAGTATTCTAAGGTATTATAATTGGCAGCTAATATGTTTTTTGTATCTGAGGCCAGGGTATTTACTTTTAATGTACTTAGTGCAACTAAAAGTACTATTAGCATAAACAGCAGGCCTATTCCCAATGTTAGTTTTGTTTTAATTTTCATATGCAGTTTTTTTTATTCTGAGAGTATAACGAGATCTATATTGCCGGAAGAAAGTTTTTTAAGCAAACCGTGAAATACATTGGTTGCCTGTATAAATTTTAATAATCCAAAATGAGGTTTGCCAATGCAAATGGTTGTAATGTTCCTTTGTTCAGCCTGCTCAATAATGGCTTTTGAAATTTGGTTACTTTTCACTTTAATAATTTCGGCCCCCAGCTCTGTAGCCAATTTAAAATTATTGATCAAATGCCTTTGTTTGTCAAGCGCAATGTTGCTCGAACTTTCTTTGGTTGTCTGCACATAAATAACATACCACTTACAGTTGTAGTAGTTGGATAGCCTGGCAGTTTTCCTGATCACATTCTTCGAGGTTTTTTCGTTGCTGCTAATGCAGGCCAGAAACCGCTCATGCCTTAAACCTATATGTTTTGGCACTTCGGTTTCTACCTTACGCTCTACCTGCGAGGCTACTTCCTTCAAAGCCAATTCTCTCAGCTGAAGTATATTTTCGCTTTTAAAGAAATTCTTTAATGCTGTTTCTATTTTTTCTTCCCGGTAAATCTTACCTTCTTTTAAACGAATAATCAACTCATCGGCTGTAAGGTCTATATTTACCACCTCATCTGCCTGCGCAATAACACTATCAGGAATCCGTTCCGTAACTTCAATGCCGGTGATCTGTTTTACTTCACTGTTAAGGCTTTCCAGGTGCTGAATGTTCACTGCACTGATCACGTTTATTCCTGCCGAAAGAATATACATGACATCCTGCCAGCGTTTTTCATTTTTACTTCCTTCTACATTTGTATGCGCTAATTCATCCACAATCACTACTTCGGGGCGAAGGCTGATGATAGCCTCTACATCCATTTCTTCGAGCTCTTTTCCTTTATAAAAAATTTTTCTGCGCGGCACAACCGGTAATCCGTCTAAAAGAGCAGCGGTTTCACTCCTGTTATGTGTTTCAATAAACCCGATTTTTACATCTATGCCGTTTTTTAAAAGAGACCGCGCCTCCTCTAACATCCGGTAACTTTTGCCCACACCGGCGCTCATGCCCACATAAACTTTAAATTTTCCCCTCCTCGATCTTTTAATGAGATCAAGAAAATGTTTTACGCTTTGTTCTTTTTCTTCTCCGGGCATTATTCTTCTCTTTGCAGTTTCAGATTTTTTGACACTTTTACTACCAATGGAAATTTTTCCACTTTTAAATTACTGTAATCCAGTCCGTATTCTTTTTCATCGGCAAGGCTGATGGATTTAAGAAAAAAATAAATTTTAAGGATAGTGCTGTTTGTTAACGACAATTCATTTTCAAAAGATAAAAAGCGTTTGATAAGAACAAATTTAAAATCTCCGGCAATGTTATGTTTATCCAATGATAAGTACCGGCTTTGAATATTTACTTCTTTGTTCTGCACCATTTCCTCTACTACGGTTCTAAATAAGGTATTGATTTTTGGCGCTACCCTAAACCCTAATTTAAATGTAATCCAAACCACTTCTTCGGGCTCAATGATATTGACTTTGTACGACATTTTATAAGGTTCATCTACCACATCTATGTGAACGAACCAATAGATATCTGCCCGTTTCGGACGCTTGTAAAGAATAGAGCGGATAGTACTTTCCTCAATGTTATTTACATTGCCTGAGGAGGTAAGGTATACTAGGTTAGTAGCATATTTAGGAACGCTTTCATCGTTGCTTAATTCTTTAAGTATCGGAACATGAGGTTTTAATTCAACAAATGTTTGTAAGCTCTTTTTTATTTCATTAGCCCTGTACCAAATATACATGATCACAAAAATGAAGGTGCCTATTAATACAGTTACCCACCCGCCATGTTCAAACTTTTTTAAATTCGCAACAAGAAAGCTTCCTTCTATAGAAATAAATACAAACAATAATAAAATAACCGCTGCCTTATTTACTTTTTTGATGAACAGATAAAAGCTTAATAAAATGGTAGTCATTAACATGGTAATGGTTACAGAAAGCCCGAATGCAGCTTCCATATTTTTTGATTCCTTAAAATAAAAAACTACGCCGCAACAACCGGTCATTAAAAGCCAATTAATGTTAGGGATATATATCTGTCCTTTTTCATTGGATGGAAATACTACCCGGAGCTTTGGCCATAAATTTAAACGGATGGCTTCCGCTATTAATGTAAAAGAACCGCTTATTAATGCCTGGCTTGCAATAATAGTGGCCATAGCAGCTATACAGATTGCGGGAATTAAAAACCAATGCGGAACCAATCCGAAAAAAGGGCTAACATCGGTAAGCTGTGTTCCTGCATGAGCAAGTAACCAGGCTGCTTGTCCGAAATAGCAAAGGATCAAACACACTTTTACATAAATCCAACTGATCTGTATGTTCTTTCTTCCGCAATGCCCTAAATCCGAATAGAGGGCTTCGGCGCCGGTGGTGCAAAGAAACACCCCTCCTAATAACCAAAAACCTCCCGGGTATCCTGATAAAAGCTTATACGCGTAATACGGGTTAAATGCTTTAAGTACCGAAAAATTACCCAGCAATTCAGTAAAGCCTAAAACGCCAATCATTGTGAACCAAACGATCATTACCGGCCCAAAAAGCTTTCCTATAAAGCCTGTGCCTTTACGCTGAATGACAAACAATAAAATTAAGATTGCTATAACAATCGGAATTACAGGAATGTCGGGGTAAACAGGCTTTAAACCTTCAATGGCGGAAGAAACAGAAATGGGCGGCGTAATAATACTATCGGCCAGTAAAAAGCTGCCGCCGATAATTGCAGGAAACAGCAACCATCTTTTATACCTCCTGATAAGTGTATAAAGCGAGAAAATCCCTCCCTCTCCTTTGTTATCGGCCCTAAGCGTAATAAAAACATACTTAACGGTTGTTTGAAAAAAGAGCGTCCAGAAAATAGCCGATACGCCTCCCAAGGCCAACGATTCTGTAATGGTTTGTGTGCCGATAATTGCCGTGTATGTGTAAAGAGGAGATGTACCGATATCACCGAACACGATTCCTATGGAAATAAGGAAGCCTGCGTAACTTAATTTTTTTAAATCAATTGCTGAACTCATAACCACTTTTTTCTTTTAAATAAATATAGTGTTAACAACGAAGATAACACAATCAAAATTAGTGCAAACGAATACCCCCATGCCGGGGCTTAATTTAGGCATTGCTTTAAAACTCATTCCATAAATACCGGCTATAAGCATTAGCGGTATAAATACTGCCGATACAATGGTAAAGATTTTTATAGTTTTGTTTTGCTGCATGTTGATCATACCCAACAATGTATTTTGCAAATATTCGGGGCGTGCAAAAATGAAGGAAGCGGCATCTGTTTTTGCGAAATTTTGTTGCTGAAATATTGCCACGATATCATATAAGGCCGGAATAATGAATATGGTTATGGAATTTATGTATAGCATAG
>JBBRHI010000124.1:0-7560 GCA_038222995.1 Bacteroidia bacterium
ATGTATCATCTTATAAAGTCTTTTGAATCGGGTTCAGAAAAACAGCTGATCCTTTTTAATACCGGTGCTTTTTTTGCGGTACTGAGTAATTTTTCGTTATTAAACTTTTACATCTCTGCGCTTGTTGTTTATACTATTTTAAAATATATAGATTTTAAATTGACGTCGCGTACAACCAAAGAAAGCTACAAATTTTTCTCTTTAAACCGCATTCATCTTATTTCACTCGTTGTTTTCACGGCAGTATTATATGAGCCCATTCGTCGCATCTCCAAGCAAGGCATGCTTGATTTCGGAGGCAAAACAGGTTTTGTAGGGGATACCTTCGGTTCTTTGATCAGGGGAGTATTTTATGAAACGGCCATTCCGCAGCCGGTTTACTATATACTTCAAGCATTATTGATTGCCATGCTTATTTTACCCGCCTTTGTAATAGTGAAACACTTGTATCATAAAAACAACATTTTCTTCTCTCAACACCGGGCTTTGGTTACCGTTTACCTTTTATTAATTTCCCTTATTACTTTATGCTACGCACAACATATATTAATACATAACGATTTTTACACGGGACGCTTTGCCCTGTTTTTTTATCCTATAGTTATGCTTAACCTCTTGTTTTTTATGCATTATTTATATAAAAAGAAGTATAAAATAATTTCCGGTTCATTTACCGGGCTTATAGCAGCCTTATTAATGTGTAATTTTTGCATGAATATCAATTTGCGTTTTTACCATGATTGGTCATATGATCTGGGAACTAAAGAAGCAATGATTGCTTTAATAAAAGAAAATGCGGGCAGGTCAAAAAAAATAAAGCTGGGCATTAACTGGCTCTTTGAGCCCACCACCAATTTTTACAGGTATACGTATGATCTTGATTGGCTTAAAAAAACAGACAGGAAAGGTATTACTGTAACCGATGATTACTATTACATATTTCAATCAGATACAAATGCTTATTTAGCCGCGGGAAAACCCGTTTTATTTTCACCAAAAGGAATGAATATCCTACTTATTAAAAATAAAAAGTGAAAAACCTTTTATAATTGTTGAATTATTTTGCGCGAAATATTTATTTTATAAGATAAATTGTATATTTATCATTCTTAAAAAAAACTTATGATCAAAAAGATACTGGTTACGCTTTGTATTTCATTAACAGTAGCCCAACTCCCCGCCCAAACTGCCCCAGCCGAAGAACTTAATTGTTATAACAAGTGGTCTGTAAAATTTGACGCCCGGGGCGCCGAAGAAATTGCAGACGGCGTGTATACAGACGTTATTGTTACCTCGCGCGTTGGCGGTAAAGCCAGCTGCTACAGCGGTAAGGCGGAAGTATTACACGGCAAGCTCCTAAGATGTTACATCACACTTGAAGACGGTTCTTATGAAGAAGTAAAACGTACCTGGAAAAATAATTCGAATAAAGAAGTAGCGATTGTAAACGGCATCAGTGTTTCTATGGTAACGGTGCATAATGAACTGATTAATGTATTGTGGCCTGCCAAAATTAAAGCCAAAAAACCGGCTGCCAAAAAAGCGCCTGAGCCAACAGACGATTAAATCTTAAAAGATCTGTCATTTACTTTTAGCGTTTTACCGAAAAGAAGGTTAAAACGCTATTTTTTTGCATAAAATTTTCTCTTAAATTTTTGATTTACAATAAAAAGGCTATATTTGCACCCCGATTTTTAATTTTTAAATCGTTGATTATAAATATTTTGTAAATGACTAAAGCAGATATAGTAACCGAAATTTCAGAAAAAACAGGTATCGAAAAGATAGTTGTGCAAACAACCGTGGAGGCTTTCATGAAATCGATTCGTACCTCTATGACTGAAGGAAAAAACGTGTATTTACGAGGATTTGGAACATTTGTAGTGAAAAAACGCGCCGAAAAAGTAGGCCGTAACATTTCAAAAAATACAACTGTTATTATTCCTGCCCACTTTATTCCTGCTTTCAAACCGGCAAAAACATTCTCTGAAAGAGTAAAACGTAACGTAAAAGTGGCTGAGCCATTAGATAATAAACAAGTTGAATAATGACCTCCGCACGTAAAACACAAATCGGTTTAGTAATAACAGCATGTGTTTTATTCGTTCTTTTATTTATTGCACCAAAAAAACATGCGGCAAAGCCTGAAGCTCCTGCGGCAAATTCAAAGCAGGCTTTACAAACAGAAGCTACCCTCGAATCGTTTGTAACCTCAGCCTCTAAATCATTGGCGCTTAAGGAAAAAACAACTTACGATGACCTCGTAGCCGCTGCACAAAAATCGACGGTTGATACGGCCTTTATTCCGGTAGTTCAGTTTTGGGATAAACTTAAACGCCCCGATTTTGCATCGTACTATGCCGAAAAAATAGCCGATCGTAAACAAACCGCTATAGCTTATACTAAAGCAGGCGACCGTTATTTTTATGCCGTAAGGTTTACAAAAGACGGGAATGAAATACCGGTACTTTACCAAAGCGCCATGCGATGCTACCAAAAAGCTTTAGACAAAGATGCCGGTAACATTGATGCTAAAATTCAGTTGGCTGCCTGTTATGTAGAGGGAAGCACTGACCCGATGAAAGGAATAGGCTTGTTAAAAGAAGTAGAAAAAATTGACAGCAGCAATGTGAAACTTCAATTGACCTTTGCCTTTTTCTCAGTAAAATCAGGCCAATGGGATAAAGCCATTACACGCTTTGAACATGTTTTAAGAATTGACCCTATGTATATTGAAGCTTACCTGCATTTAGCAGATGCTTACGAACAACAAGGGAAATTTGCAAAAACCATTGAGATGTTGGAAAAGTATGCATCACTTACGCAAAATGCTACCGAAAAACAAGAAGTACAAAAATACATTGAACAACTAAGACATAAAACGTCTTAAAAACATAAACATAAATAATAATATAAATTTTAAAACCTAAGCATTATGCCAAGCGGAAAAAAAAGAAAAAGACATAAAATGGCTACTCATAAACGTAAAAAACGTTTAAGAAAGAACCGTCATAAGAAAAAATAACCGGTAGTTCCCGTTATTTCTTATTAGCACATTAAACACAAGGGGTAAAGTTACATCTTAACCCTTTGTGTCATTTACGTATACTTAATACTGTTATTAAGTATGAAAAATAGTATATAAACAAGGATCTTTTTAAAAATTAAGGGTAGTTACACTATGTAAGTACAATAACCCGTACAAGGGAGTTTTTTAAAAACATCCACAAAACATTTAAAGGTGAATGTAGAACTGGTAATAAATTCTACGCCCAGCGAAGTTGTTATAGGTTTATTAAACGACAAACGTTTAATAGAGCTGCATAAAGAAAAAAATAACATACAATTTTCGGTAGGCGATATCTACTTAGGAAAAGTTAAAAAGGTAATGACCGGACTTAACGCAGCCTTTGTAGACGTAGGATATGAGAAAGATGCATTTTTGCATTATTTGGACTTAGGTCCGCAGGCAAATTCGTTAATGAAATATGTTGATGCCGTTCGTTCAGGTAAACAGAACGTAAGCAACTTAATGTATTTTAAAAATGAAAGCGATATTAATAAAGACGGCAAAATAAATGATGCCGTAAAACCCGGGCAATATATTTTGGTGCAGGTTGCCAAAGAACCCATCTCTTCTAAAGGGCCTCGTATTACAACCGAAATTTCTATTGCAGGCCGTTACATGGTGTTAATTCCTTTTTCCGATAAAGTATCTGTATCTTCTAAGATAAGAAGCAGCGAGGAAAAAACGAGGTTAAAACAATTAGTACAAAGCATTAAGCCAAAAAATTTCGGGATCATTGTTCGCACGGTAGCCGAAGGGAAATCTGTTTCGGATATTGAAGGTGATTTAGCAGACCTGATCTCTAAATGGGATGAGTGCTTTAAAACGCTTCAAACCGCTGAGCCACCGTTTCGCTTATTGGGTGAGGTAGACAGGACAAACTCTATTTTACGTGATTTCTTAAACGCATCGTTTAATGCTATTCATGTAAATAGCGAAAGGGTATTTGATGACCTTAAAACATACATTAAAACCATTTCACCGGATAAGGTTGATATTTTAAAACACTATACCGGCAAGGTTCCTATTTTTGATAATTTCGGGATTGATCGCCAAATAAAATCACTGTTCGGAAAAACCGTATTTATGAAAAGCGGCGCTTACTTAGTAGTTGAGCATACCGAAGCTTTGCATGTGTTTGACGTGAACAGCGGAAACAGGGCTAAAAGCAACCAATCGCAGGAAGAAAACGCGCTTGAAGTAAACCTGGAAGCGGCTATTGAAGTAGCACGCCAGTTACGCCTGCGTGATATGGGCGGAATTATTGTGATTGATTTTATTGACCTTCATAATGCGGATAACCGAAAATTGTTATTCGATAAATTAAAAGAGGAAATGAAATCGGACAGGGCAAGGCATAATATTTTACCGCCAAGCAAATTCGGTTTAATACAAATTACACGTCAGCGCTTACGCCCCGAAGTAAACGTAGAAGTGTTGGAAACCTGCCCAAGCTGTAACGGCACCGGTAAAGTGCAGCCAAGCATTTTATTTGTAGAAACAATTGAAAATGCGCTTCGCTTTATTGTGAAAGAGCAAGCGGCAAAAGATATTACATTGTCCGTACACCCATATATAATGGGCTTTTTAAAACAGGGTGGCTTATTCAGAAGCAAACAATGGAAATGGTATTTTGAATATAAGCAATGGATCAAAATAACAAGCTCAGACAGTTATTCATTTATGGAATTCCATTTTTTGAATAAGGACCTGGATGAAATAGTTATTTAATAAAATATAAAAAGGCTTGTATGAAAATGCAGGCCTTTTTTGTTTGTCTTTTTTTGTTGTGTTGCAAAATATTTCTTTATAAAGTAAGCGCGTCGAGTTATTGTTTAATAAGATTATTCATTTTGATATACGAAGACTTATCATGTGAATACAGAATATTAGCACTTTTAAAACTTGCCAGTCATTTCCTTATACTTTATAACGTATTTAAACATTAAAAAATAAGGTGTTACAACAACCGCTTATGCCCTATCCTTTAATTAATACTTAATTTATCTTTTACGCCCGCCACCGCCTCTTGGAGCAGATTGCATACGAGGCGCTTGCTGCATACGTGGAGCAGACTGTGTTTTTGGAGCAGACTGTGTTTTTGGAGCCTGCTGCATGCGTTGTTTAGGTTGAGCCTGTTGTTTAGGCTGCTGCATGGGTTGCTGCTGAACAGGTTTCTGCTCTATTGGTTTTTGACGCGGCTCCTGATTTAAAGGTTGCTGCTTTACAGGTTGTTGATTTACGGGTTGCTTATCATTATTATCTAATTGCTTTTTAACAGGCACGGTATTATTTTCCTGTTTCATTTGCCCGTTATCGTTGCGCTGCTCCCTTGGCGGATTATTTGTGTTATTCATGTTGCCGCCATCTCGCTGTTGCATCTCCCCGTTTCTTTTGGCCGGTTGATTATTGTATTTTGTGCCGGGCTGCGCATTATTTTTATATACCATTTGTCGTTGAGTATAAAAGCCCGACTGCCTGTTTCTTAATACTGTTGCCGATGAAGTTCTTCTGCCGTAATACCCATTATGAATGGCCGGTGATCGGTAATAACCTACCCTGTGGTAATACGGGTAATGGTAATAATAAGCTCTTCTGTAATGGTATCTCCAATAAACCGGTTGCCAAGGCTGCCACCATACCGGGTAATTATTCCAGTACCATGGCGAGCTCCACGGGCCGTAACTAGGACCGTAAATATATTGTACAGAAGGCCATGCCCATACATTAACTACTACCGTAGGGTTTGAGTTATAATTGCCGTTATCTGCAGGCGGCGCATTGTTCGTAGTATTATTTGAAGTAGAATTATCCCTGTTTGCATTATCTGTAGTTGAATACACATCGTCTGTATTAGAAGAGGCGGGAGGAGGTGAGCCTGCCGCTGAAGGCTTTGCTGCGGCATCATCTTTAGGCTCCACGATATAATTTTTCCCGTACAATTCTTCATCACCCACAATTTGTACATGCGCCTTATTATCGGCTGTTTTATCAACCTCAATAACGGCTATATCCTGCGTTTCTGTTGGGGATACAGCTACCTGCAAAACAAGTGTATGGCCTTCGCCTTCTTTCTTGTCAATTACTTTTACATAATCCACTTTGCCGTCCCCGTCAAGATCAAGGTTATTTACAGAATTATCATTGGAGTTAATGGATTTTTCAAAGTCTTCGGGAGTTGCCGCTTTTTTAAATAATTCCAAAGCTCCGTACAAATCAAAATTATCGCCGGGTAAGCCCAGCGAATCAGGTTTTGTTTGTGAGTAGGAATTAAAAATTAAAAGGAAACAAAAAGCAGTTAAATACAATCTGACAGATATCATGATTACAATTTTTAGTTAAGTAAAAGTAATCAAGTTTAATACCAATACTAATTATTTCCAGAAATCATAGTAGTTAAACCATTGATGCGGGTAGGCTTTTACCATATTTTCTAATTCATTAACATATTTTTGCAACAAATCGGCGCATACTTTTTCAAGATCCTTCTCCCCCCTTACCCTGGCAACCTGTATGGGCTTGAGCGTAGAAAACTCATAACTGAACTTCCCGGTTTTAACGGCAAATACAATACAAAGCGGCACACCGAATTTTGCAGCCATAATAAAAGGCCCTGCCGGAAATTTTGCCGGGCTTCCGAAAAAATCCGTTGTCAGTGTTTTAGAGCCTTCCCGGTAACGGTCGCCGTGCATTACCACCAGTTCATTATTGCTAAAGGCTTTATGCAATGCGATGATGTGGCTTTTTGATTCTTCATCAATTGAAATGATGTTGATCTTTTTTTCTTTCATCACTCCATCCATGTATTGTTTTACATCTTCTTTTTCGTTGGTATACATTAATATATTAAATGCAGTACCAAGCCTGTTAAGCCCTTGGCCGGCTACTTCCCAATTGCCGATGTGTGCGCTTACTAAAATACCGCCTTTACCGATTGCAGCAAGCTCATCGAGGTAATGCCCGTTTTTGCTTTGGGTTTTAACGGCATTTTTAATCCCGGCCATCACCGTAACTTTATCAATAATGGTTTGGCCTAGTAAAAAATTATTTTTGTATACAGCTAAGTAAGCGCGCAAGGTTGAATAGCCATGCGCTTTTGCAAAGTATTGCCGGATGTATGTGTTGGGCCTTGAAAACAGGAAGTAATAAAAAGAAACAAATCTCAATATAAAATATGCCGGCCGTAAACCAAAGGTGTTAAGAATAAAACCAAAAATTTTAAACCCGAGTACTTTTCCTTTCGATTGTCCGTCCCAGCTTTGTTTGTCAGCCATATGAGCCTTTAAATAAAAAAACAAAACACGTGATGTATTTTGTTTAATAAAAAAAATAGAGTAGTTTTAATTAAGCCACTTCTTTTTCCTGTACTTTTTTGTAGCAATAGTTATAAAAATCCTGAAATGTTTGTATGGTTGTAAAATCTTCGCCTTTTACTTTAAATCCAAAATTGCTTTCAATTACCACTACTAAATCAACGTAATCCAAACTATCAA